>JABXKX010000341.1 GCA_013619035.1 Peptostreptococcaceae bacterium | reverse complement strand
GTTTCTGTAGCATCTTCAGCCTCTGTCGCATCTTGAGTTCTTCTATAGATTTCCTCAATTTGCTGAGCTGGATCAGTAATGTATAACACATTGTATTCATCTGTCATAATTTGTTCACCAGTCGTTAATACAATCGTTTGATCAATTAGAACTTGTGAATTTTTGGGTATGAATATGAATTGTCCATTATTTAAAAGTAAGTTGTAATCTCTGATAAACAGAATCATACCACCTGAGAAAGTTTGAATGACTTTCTCAGCAGAACCATCACTACCGATAGTTGTTGCATCATGGATCTCACAAACTTTGTAAGGCACCGTATAGAGATAGTCCCCAGGTAACAATGGATTCCCATGTCTATCAAGCACTTCATCTGGGTTGTACTCTTCAAGTCGAGTTCTTAATACAACTTCCTGAGTAGTTTCACAGTATTCAGAAGCTAAAACATGTTCTTCATTGTCTAAACAGATTTCAACCAATACATGAGCATCATCTGTTTCTGTAGGCGCTGTTCCAGGGATAAATATTTCTCGGTAAATTTGTGATCCATCAGGATCTAGAGTTGATAATTCACCTGGTCTTTTGCCAGAAACTCTGTCAACTGAAACACGTTGTAAACCTTCTGGTTCAACAAAGCCAATATCTTCTTTACCTTCATGAAGTCTTGACATAACCGTACTCCAGAATTTTGCTGCCGCTCCAGAACCGTCGTCCATTTTAACCTTAACATCATTACCAAACCAAACAGCAGCGGTATAGTATGGTGTGTAACCAACAAATACAGCATCTCGCTTATCTGAAGTTGTACCCGTTTTACCAGCAACAGTCATACCTGTGAAATTGGCTTTGTTTGAGACGCCAGTTGTAACTGCGCTAACCATCATATCTTGTACAATGTAAGCAACTTGTTCATCTAAAACACGTCTTTTTTCAGGTATGTTTTCTATAATCACATTACCTGATAAATCAGTTACTCGAGTAAATGATATCGGTTTGGTGTATACACCTTGATTAGCATATGTTGCATAAGCAGCTGTTAACTCAAGTGGTGTAATACCTTGTGTCATACCACCGAGTGAAACCGATGATAAGTTCACATCATTGATGTTACCTTCTCTAACGATTGTTGAGATACCTAAGTTTTCTAAGTGATCTAATATATTTTCAACACCGACAGCTTGAGACACCTTAACGGCTAAAACGTTAATTGAGTACTCAAGACCTTGACGAAGTGTCTGTCTACCTTTGTACTTAAATTGTTTGTATTCATACCAATTATAAGGCCATCTGTTTTCTGTATCTTTATCGTTTAAGAATGAAGGTACATCATCAAAAACTGATGCTGCTGTGTATTGTTTACTATCTATTGCAACCGTATAAGGTCCGATTGGTTTGATACTTGACCCTGGTTGTTGAGGTGATAAGGCTCTATTAAAGATATTCTTTCCATAAGACTCTCTACCACCAACAATGGCAATAATCTTACCGGATTTATGATCCATAATTACAAATGCAGATTGAGGTTGAATTTCACCACGATCATTGATGATGTATTTATCTTCTGATAATAGAAGGTTGCCTTTCGCATCAATTTTGAAGAAGTCTGGATAATCTTTAAAGAATGATTTATCAATAACCAAATTCCCATCAACTTTTGACTTATATCCATTAGGGATTAAAACATCTTTACCTTCATAAATATAGAAATCTGAAATATTGTAATACTTTTTACCGTCGATGTATTCAACTTCTTCAGAGGTTTCATTATGTCTGAAAACTTTTTCTACAACAACTTGAACACGGTCTTCTTGTTGATAGAAGTTAAGACCATGACCTTTAAGAACAACTAGGTTGTCTTGGTTGTCATAATAATAGTTTTCATTCTGTATCACGAGTTCGTTTTCTTCATTCACTAAATTGTCATATCTGAAGAGTAATACTCTATTAGACGCATCGTATAAGATGTTTTTATCATCATCAAATCTTACAGCAGCACGAGGGAATAAACCATCATTGCTCATTAAACCTAATTCATCAAGTGCTTTCTTTAAAGTAACAATTTCTTCACTTACATATCCTTGCTTGTAATGACTTTGCGTGAAGTCTTCTGCTGTTGCAGAGGTTTGTTCTACTATATTAGCAATCGTATTCTGTCCAGCGATACCGTCTTGAGTCAGACTATTGTGAGCTTGGAATGTCTTCACAGCATTGTACGTTGCTGAATCAAATGTAGCAGAGAAATCAATAGAATTATAAATATCTTCTAGTTGCTTTTGAACTCCATAATCAATAGTTGATTCTATGATATAACCTCGGTTATAAAGTTGCTTTTCTGCTTCTTCTTTAGTGATTGAGTAATGATCTGCTAAAGCTTCTACTACGTCATCTTTGATCATATCACCAAAGTATGAACTAATATTATTAGCTTGATCGATGGTTAAATTAACATACTTTGAGATATCGGTTCCTTTTAAAGCGTATTCTGCTTCAGTAATCATATCGTTATCGTACATTTGTTGTATAACCATATCAAAACGCTCTTGAGCCTTTGGGTTAAATACCAAAGTATAAATAGGATCTGAATCATCGTAAATAATATGTTCAGGTTTTACATTCTCTTTGTTTAATCTACTGATTGGTGCATTATCACGTGGTGATTTTGGTATACCAGCAAGCATTGCTGATTCGACTAAACTTAGTTCACTTGCATCTTTAGAAAAGTAAAGTTTGGCAGCTGCTTGTACACCATTGGCATTCAGACCAAAAGCTATTTTATTTAGGTACGCTTCTAATATTTGTTCTTTTGTTAAGTTTCTTTCTAATAAAATGGCATAATATGCTTCCTTTATTTTTCTTTCCATCGATCCTTCATTGGTTAAGTACATGTTTTTAGCCAACTGTTGTGTGATAGAAGAAGTACCTCTAGCACCATCACCGGTTCTAGCAGCTTCAACTGCAGCACCAATCAATCTAACGTAGTTAAAGCCAGCATGTTCAAAGAATGTTTTATCTTCGATGGCTGTAACGGCATTGATTAGATTTTGACCAATATCATTGTATTCAATAATAGATCTCATACCGGCATTACCATAAAGTGTTTCAAGTAACACGCCATTTTCATCTACAATAATAGAGTTTTCAGTAAGTCCTTCTGCTATAGTTGTTGGATCTACTGCTGGGATATCATTGACATATCCAAGTACATAATTACATAGAAATGCTGCTGCTAGTAAGCCAACTAAAAGAATTAATAGAAAAACATTTCCTATTGTTGATGAAAAACCTTGAACGATTGACCCTAAGACACTACTCTTTTTAGGGGACTTTTTCTTTCCAGGTGTTTTCTCCGTTTTATTTTTAGTTGGACTTGTTTTCTTTATCTTATCCTTTGGGGGATTTGAATTATCTGACATAGTCGCCTCCTTAATATTCTATTTAACAGTATGCATTATACCATAAGAAAAATAAAAGTTTAAATCTGAAAGGACATTATCATATAATTTTAATATTCTTAATTAAGAAGAATAATGGAGCTATATTTGGGATATATAACAGATGAGCGTAAATTTTTTGTAATATTACTAAAGTCAAAAGTATGGTAAGATACTAATGTAACCAGGAATATGAAAAGTGGGTGATAAAATGATTTTAAAATCAGATGAAAATATAAGCAAACAAAGAGCTATTTTAGTGGGTTTTAACCACAGTAGCAATAGAAATGAAATTAATATTCAAGATTCTATGGAAGAATTAACGGAACTTGTTTATGCAGCAGGTGCTGACGTAATGGATGTCATGATTCAGAACAAAGCAACGATTGATGTTCGATTTTATATCGGAAAAGGTAAAGTAGAAGAAGTTAGATTGGCTTGTGAGCAGTTTGATGCGAACTTAGTCATCTTTAATGATGAACTGTCAGGTGCACAGATGAGAAACCTATGTGAAGCCATTGAAGTAGAAGTCATTGATCGTACAGCAGTTATACTTGATATATTTGCAAAACGTGCGAAAACAAAAGAAGGAAAACTGCAAGTAGAACTCGCACAACAAAAATATAGATTGCCAAGATTGATAGGACTAGGAAATGCTTTATCAAGAGTTGGTGGATCAAGTGGTGGTTCTGGAGCAGGTATTGGTAATAGAGGCCCTGGTGAACAAAAATTAGAATTAGATAGAAGACGTATAAACGATCGAATTGTTGAAATTCGTCGAGAATTAGATGAAGTGAAAAAGAACCGTCAGGTTCAAAGGCAACTAAGAATTAAAAGTGATTTACCAGTGGTAGCACTTGTTGGTTATACCAATGCAGGTAAATCAACTGTGATGAACTACTTTGTTAATCACAATGCAGAGGATCCTGAGAAGACAGTTTTTGAAAAAGATATGTTGTTTGCAACACTTGAAACAGCCAATAGACGAATTGGATTTGAAGGGAATAAATCGTTAATTCTAACTGATACAGTAGGATTTGTTAGTAAATTACCTCATAATCTAGTGGAAGCTTTTAAAGCAACGTTAGAAGAGGTGACAGAAGCAGATTTATTGGTGCATATTATAGATGCTTCCAATGAGAAGTATCAAATGCAAATTGATGTGACTGAAAAGGTATTAAAAGAAATTGGTGTTGAAAATACACCAGCAGTATATGTATTTAATAAAATTGATAGAGTAGAAGACAATCATATTTTAGAAGATTTCCCAGAATCACTTTTGATTTCTGCTAAGATGGGTACCAATATGGATGAATTGGTTAAAATAATTAAAGGCCATGTATTTAATGACTTTAAGACCGTTCAAATGATGATTCCATATGCAGACGGTAATATTCTTTCTTATTTAAATGAAGAAGCAAATATACTCAATCAAGATTATACAGAAGAAGGTACTGTTCTAGAGGTAGAAGTCTCTATAGTGGACAGTGAAAAGTTTAAAAAATATATTATAGTTGAATAAAAATGATTAACTCAAATTTATAAAACTTAATAACAATATTGGCTACGGTGAGGCACCTCTTCGGAGGTGCTTTTTGTGTACAAGGAGGTGGTTAAAACTACTATTCAATTATTAGAAATGGATTTTTATTACAATGAATATTTTAATCCAATATTCGAAGGTGTAAACCTGAATTTAGATGCTAATTGGAAATTAGGCTTAATCGGCAGAAATGGTAGAGGTAAAACAACTCTGCTTAATTTAATCAACAAAACGTTACAACCAACAAAAGGAAAAGTTATGGTTCCAATTAAAACAGAATTATTTCCTTACGCTCATGATACAAGTGGTACAACTCTACATGTGATTAGAAACTGTATTGCACCATTTGATGAGTGGGAAAGAAAGATGAAAGATTTAGAAGCTCACTTAGAGGAAGATACTTTAGAACTTTATGGTGATATCTTAGAAGCATATACAGATGCTGATGGCTTCATCATAGATGAACTTATTGAAAAAGAAATGAATCTGATGGGACTTAGATTAGCTCTCTTAGAGTTGCCTTATACCTCGCTCAGTGGTGGAGAGAAAACTAAAGTTCAGATTATAGCAATGTTTCTTAAAAAGAATAGGTTTATGTTATTGGATGAACCCACGAATCACCTAGATTTAGAAGGCAGAAAAAGTTTATCTAATTATTTACATCAAAAAAGTGGGTTTATCGTTGTGTCTCATGATCGATTATTTGTTGACTCAATAGTAGATCATATTCTTTCTATTAATAGAAGTAATATTTATATTGAGAAGGGATGTTATTCTTCATGGCAATATAACAAAGACATGAAAGATCATCATGAGTATAAAACCTCTGAAAAACTTAAACGTGAAATTAAAAATCTAGAAGAAGCCACAAAACGTACAAGAAAGTGGTCAAGTGACAAAGAAGCTGAGAAGATTGGTAGTAAAGGTGATAAAGGTTATATTGGTGCCAAATCAGCTAGGCTCATGAAACGGGCAATCAGTTTTGAAAAGAGAGTAAATAAAAATCTAGATGATAAAAAGAAATTATTAAAGAATGTTGAAACACCTAGAGACATTATACTAAAACAAGAAGATATTAATATTGAGACTTTATTAGAAGTTAAAAATGTCACTTTAGGATATGACACACATGTCGTGATTGAAGACTTATCCTTTAGAATCAATAAAGGTGACCGAATCTGGATAAAGGGCATTAATGGATCTGGAAAAACGACCCTCATAAAAGCCTTATTGGGTGAGCTAAAATTGCTGTCTGGAAGAATTGAAATTGAGGATGACGTAAAACTTGTTTATTCTTCACAGATACCAAGGTGGCAAGATGGCTATTTGTTAGACCATATGAAAGAAGAAGGTATTGAGAGGCATTGGTTCCAGATGGTACTCAACTACTTTGATATTGATGACACGTATTATGATAGACCTATTGAATCTTTTAGTGAAGGTGAGAAAAAGAAAATCGATATTGCTAGATCATTAATGGGCAATGAGCATATTCTTGTATGGGACGAACCTCTTAATTATGTGGATCTAACCATAAGAACTCAAATTGAAAAAGCAATACTCAAATACAAGCCAACAATGATCTTTGTAGAACACGATGCTTATTTTGGAGAACATATTGCAACAGATGAAATAATATTAGCATAGGCCCAGCCTATGCTTTTTTCATAAAGAAAAATATCATGAAGTTAAACGAAGGTAGAATGTTTGATCTAGAGT
>JABXKX010000426.1 GCA_013619035.1 Peptostreptococcaceae bacterium | reverse complement strand
GTTATTTGCTATAATTAAATATAGTTTAGAATATAAAAAGGGATGTGTACACGGTTGAAAACGAGAATTGGCGGTATAAGAGGCTACTTAACAAAGTTAGAATACTCATATGATGCTATGTCTAAACATCAGTTTGATGGTGAATTAGATGAAGTTATAAAGTTGATTGATATTTTAAAAGATGAGGCCTCAAGATATTATAAAGAAAAAAGCTTTGATCAATACAGTATTAGTGAGAACGACGATGATGATGCTGATCGTGGTGTTATTTTCTCTGTCATTAATACAATACCATTCTTAGTTAAAAAAGTTGATACAGATGATATTTATGAAGATAATTACCTAGTTGGTTTTTGTGAAGATCGTACAAGAGAACTGATGAAAGGTCGAGCAATTAACACACACAATGAATTTTGGAAACAACATCAAACGGTAGCTGGTAATGTTTACGGCTCTGTACCGAGTGAGTTGTTGAGAAAAGAAAATGTAGAGATCTTGATGGACTATGGATGGAATGATGTGGAAGTGGATATCATTGATTTTAAGTTAAGTGGCTATAGTAAAGATAGAGTTCTTAAGTATGTTTCTGAGAATTTTAAATCTTATATCATTGTAGATGAAATAAGAACTAAATCATTGTTGGTACTAAGATATAACGGAACTTAAAGACGGTCATATGGCTGTCTTTTATCATTTTTAGATAGTAGGAGATTCATGGAAAAAACTATAAAATATGTTGTAAAAGCAGAAAAAAAACTTATTGATGTCCTAAGAGAAGATTTGAAGTTTTCGAGTCGAATTGTAAGGACTTTAAAAAGACAAAAGAAGGTTGTTGTGAACAACATACCGATTTCTTTTAATGCAAGGTTAAGAGTTGGTGATACAATTGTTGTATATTTACCTGAAGAGGAAAATATATTCCAGCCTGAGAATATGCTAATAGAAGTCGTATATGAAGATGATCACTATATTGTCATCAATAAACAAGCTTTTAAAGTAGTACATCCGACAAAAGGACATCCTTTTGGAACGATTGCAAATGGTGTTGCTGGGTATATGATATCCAAAGGAGAATCTTATAAAATAAGATTTGCCAATCGTTTAGATCGAGATACATCGGGCGCTTTGATTATTTGTAAATCGGGTTTAGGACAGAAAATAATATCTGATCAAATGCAGTCCCAGTCTATTTTGAAGGAATATGATGCCATTGTACATGGGATTGTTGAATTAGATGAAGGCACAATTGATGAGCCTATTGGTAGAGCTTATGAAGATAGTGTGCACAGAATTGTTAGACCTGATGGTTCACCTTCTTTAACGCATTATAAGGTGATCAAAAGAATGGCTGACAAAACATGGTTACGTGTTCAATTGAAAACAGGAAGAACCCATCAGATTAGAGTTCATCTTAAACATCTAGGTCATATTATTGTTGGAGATGAGCTGTATGGTAGCACACATGATTTAATCGATAGACAAGCACTTCATGCCTGTCATTTGGGATTTGAAAATATTAGTGGTGAGGCAATTGACTTATGGGTTGATATGCCTGAAGATATGAAAAAGATTGTGGAGTAGAATATGAGATATATAAAAGATATTATGTTAGAAAAAGCGATTTTACATGTCATTGATTCACATGCTGACGAGGCAATACTTACTCAGAAAGAATTATCTATTAATGAAGATGTTGAAGAGTTTGTAAGAAAGCATGTTTTAAAATCATTGAATGATGACGAGACCATGTCATGTCGTTTTTTTAGTGAAAGTGGTGTAGTTGCACAAAATGTAAGAAAGGTAATTGAGGATCAAAATACTTTTGTTGAAGTTTCTCAGCTATTAACCAATCATATGTATGAAACCATCAAACAATCGGAGATTCCTGCAGGTGATATGTTGTATGTGCAATATATTGCTGATGAACAAAGATGTTTTGGTATTTTAAAATTGGATTATCAAATGTCTTATATGCATAATATTACTTTTGATGAAGAAGCTCTTTGTATCAATTTGATTTCTCAAGAAGTAGGTCTACCAAGTATCGGTCAAAGACTTAAAAAATGTGCATTCTTTACGAAGGCACCTGAAAATCAATTTGAAATGATTATTTTAGATAAGAAACAAAAAGTTGAAGACAGTAACATCGATTATTTTGTAAAAGATTTTTTAGATGTAGTAACTGTTACAGATGATACAGAAAAAACAAGACGTTTTAAAGCAACAGTAGAAAAATGGACTCAAAAAAATTTATCGGATCAAATAGAAGCTGCTGATACAGTAAGAGCTGTAGTCAATGAAACGCTTCTTGGTGGGAATGAAATTTCTGTGGATACACTGGCTTCTGAAATGTTTGATAATGTACCGGAAGTAAAAGAGAGTTTCCAAGAAGCTGTAGCAGATGCCGGTTATCGTCAAGGAAGTAATTTTCAAATTGACAAAACCTGGGTTGATAAGAAAATGAAGTCAAAACAAATCAAAACAGATACGGGTGTTGTGATTAAAGGAGAGTTTGATTTCTTTAAAGACAGTCAAAGATTTATTGTTAAAAAAAATGGTGATGGAACAGTAGATTACGTGATTAAGAACGTCAGAAATGCAGTTGAAAGATAGTAGACCTTTTAATTTAGAGAAAACTGATGTATACTATAAGTAAGCCTAGGATGTGCGTTGTCATATAAAATTCAACCACTGAATTTATATTGGAATTTCGGGTTTTAACATTGAAGACATGCCTTGTATGAGGACCTCCGATATGCTAAACAGATCATCCACCTACGAGGTGTGGTGTGAAATTTTTCTGGTGACGGCATTCCGGGTAAACTTGTTCTTATTTATTTAAGGACATTTTTTTTTAGGAGAATTGTATGAATTTAGATGCTATTAAAATTGATAAAACAAGCAAAATTCCACTCTATATTCAGATATCTGATCAGATAAAAAGCTTATTGAATGAAGGCATAATTGAAGTGGAAGATAAATTACCACCCATTAGATTGTTATCTCAACATTTAAATGTCAACAATGTGACAATTGTTAATGCTTATCAACTTCTATCAGATGAAAAAGTGACTTACAAAGTACGTGGTAGTGGTTCTTATATTGCGCCTAAATCAGAAGAATTAATGGCTCAAATATCAGAATTTGATAATGCGGAAAATCAAGTGTATCAAATGAAAGAAGCACAAATGGTAGTTCATGATTACACCATTAACTTTGCTACTGCAACACCAAAAGCAAATTTATTTCCTGTAACCGATTTTAAAAAAGCTATAAATTATGTATTGGATAGAGACTTAGGAGAAGCTTTTGGTTATCAAGAAGCCAAGGGTTATTTGTCTTTAAGAGAATCTATTAGCGAATATTTATTAAATCAAAATATACATTCAACACCTGAAAATATCCAGATAATTTCAGGTGCACAACAGGGGTTAGATATTGTAGCAAAATCAGTCTTAAATTATAATGATGTTGTTTTGGTAGAAGCACCAACTTATTCTGGAGCGATTGCGTCTTTTAGATCAAGAGGTGTTAAGATTGTTCAAATTCCAATGTTGGTAGATGGTGTCAACATGAATAAGTTAGAAGAGATTATTAAAAGGTATCAACCCAAAATGATGTATACCATGATTAACTGTCAAAACCCCACTGGGTATACCTATAGCATGAAAAAGAAAGAAGAACTGTTATTATTAGCCCAAAAATACAATATGTTTATTTTAGAAGATGATTATGTAGGAGAGTTGATTTATTCAAAACAGAATTCTTTGTCATTAAAGTCTTTAGACAACAATAATCAGGTGATTTATATTAAATCATTTTCAAAAATTTTAATGCCTGGTTTGAGATTGGGTTTTATGATTGTTCCAGATAAACTTAATCAAAGTATCTTAAATGCAAAACAAGCCACGGATATTTCAACTTCAGGATTAATTCAAAGAGCCTTCGATGTTTATTTAAGAAATGGACAATGGGAAAAACAGCTGAAACAGATGAAAAAGATTTATTATAAACGATACCAAAAGATGATTGAAATGCTGAATGAACATTTACCGCGCAGTGTTAATTATTATGTGCCAAAAGGCGGTATATTATTCTGGGTAGAATTACCTAGAACAATGGATAGTCGTATATTTTATGAAAGTATCAAACATAAAGAGATTGCCATTGTACCTGGTGATATGTTCTATTATTCAGATCGAAAAAGTAATGCAATTCGGTTGAGTATTGCAGCCGTTCAAGAAGATGAGATAGAAGAGGGAATTAAGCTGTTATGTGATTATTTAAGAGATTTTTTATGTATGAACAAACAAAAAGAAAAATTGCCTATATTATAAAAGACCGTTAGCTAACGGTCTTTTTATTGTTATTATTATGATTATGTTCTTTATGATTCTTTTCTTTATTTTTAGAGTCATTATTTTTTTCGAATTTTTCTTTATCAGCAGGCTTTTTTTCTTTATCAGTAGACTTTTTTTCTTTTTTATCAGGATTGATATCACAATTACCTTGGAAGCTACCACCTTCTTCAATAGTGAAGCTTGAAACTGTAATATTACCATTAAGTTTACCTGATTTGAATATTTTAAGTTGTGTTTCACTATGAACACTACCGTTTACCGAACCTGAAATCTCACAGTAGTTAGCTTCTACATCTGAATTAACAATCGCATGATCTCCTATGATAACATCACCTTTAGATTTAACACTACCTGAAACTTTACCATCGATACGTACGGAACCTTCACTGACAATATCACCATCGATAGAAGAATCTAATCCAATGATTACATCGAAATCTTTACTTGTTTTTTTGATAAAAGCCATTATTGCCTCCTAATTATCATATCTTAAAACCCCAGTAGGGTCTATTTGTTCGTCTTCATAATGTATTTCAAAATGGAGATGTGGTCCAGTACTTGTACCTGTTGTACCAACTTTAGATATAATATCGCCTTTTTCTACAATATCACCTACATTAACTAGAATTGAATTATTGTGAGCGTAAACTGTTTCATATCCATAACCATGTGAAATGATTACAACTTTTCCAAAGCTTCCACTCCAATTAGCGAATGTAACAACGCCACTACCAGCAGCTTGTATAGCATCTCCTCGATTACCAGTAATATCAATACCATAATGGAATGATCTTAAACCTGTAATTGGATGTCTTCTATAACCAAATCCTGAAGAAATTCTACCTTCAAGTGGAATATTGTCTGGTAAACAATCTAAGTACTCAATTTCACTTTCAATTTCGTTAATTAGGGTATTAGATGTTTCTTTCATTGTAGAGATCAACTCAGATAATTCATCTTGTTTTTTGATTTCTTCAATATCAATTTCTGCATCTTTATCATCTTCGTTTGTAAATGATGAAATAGCTTGGATACTTGTTCGATCTAATGATCGTGTAATGGGCACAGATATACTTGAATTATTGTCTTCGTTAAATGTTACAATAACATTAGTCATTTCAAGATACAATTCATTAACTTCTGCAATTCGAGTATTAAGATAATTTAAAACATCTTCATTGTCTTCGACTAAGTCAATAATCTCAGAACCCTGTAAAGTTGTTTTGCTTTCCAACGAAGCGATTAATTCTAAATTAGACATGACCTCAGTAGATAAATGACTATTTTCATTATCGAGTTTCTGTGTCTCACTGTAATACGTTACAGATGTAATCGAGATAATTATGTTAAGCACAATAAATCCGATTAAGAACGTATACGTTGCGAAAGAATTTAATCTTAGTTGTTTAGTAGTTTTAGTGGTTTTAGGTATGATTAAAATTGTGAAGTCACTAAATATTATTTGCCTGAGCTTTTTCCAAAACTTCATATAACACCTTTCTAATATTAAGTTACACCAATCTAAGAATAACAGATTTTCTGATTAATATCAAATTTTCTTAATGTGAAGTGTAAAATCACTTTTTTAATAAGAAGAAATATAGCGTGGGAAAACGATAAAAAATCGTTTTAATAAACAGTTACATCTCGCTTTATAACCGTACTACTTGTATTAAATATTTATATTTTATATAATGAATGTATAAATATATTTGGAGGGACGAATGAATAGTGATATTTCAGACAAAAGAGTCGTTTGCATAGAGGAAAACTTTAGACGCGCAAGTTGGAAGATTAAACTTAAAGGAAGAGAAATATTAGGTGATTTTGATATCACACCACCACAGTTTAATGCTTTATTGACACTCAATAAGGAAGAGAACTTAACCATTGGTGAATTAAGTAGCAGAATGTACTTAGCATGTAGTACAGTTACAGATTTACTAGATCGTATGGAAAGAAATGAACTGGTAGTAAGAGTTAAAGATGAAAAAGATAGAAGAGTTGTAAGGATTAAAGTATTAGAAAAAGGACATAATGTGATAGAAGGTGTTCTTGAAAACAGAAGAAAGTATATTTCAGAGACTTTAGAGGGTCTTTCTGATGATATGATTGACAGCGTTTCTGAAGTTATGGAAATGTTGAATGAAAAGATGAGTTTATAATCTGATTATATAGAATAATAGGATTCATAAGTCACTAATCGATTTATGAATCTTTTAATATGTGGAGGTTGGCATGAATTTAATCAATCATCGATATCAAGTTATTGAGTTGTTACAAACTGATGCATATGGTGACATATTATTGGTTGAAGATATGAAAAGAGATATAG
>JABXKX010000496.1 GCA_013619035.1 Peptostreptococcaceae bacterium | reverse complement strand
AACAAATATCAACCTTTTAGAGTGGTTTAAATCAAAGTTCCTAGAAGGAAAAGCTTCTTTCAAAGAGAATAAAGATATCAAAAAACAAGCAAAAGAAGAATATCTTAAAGAAGCAGAAAAGCTAGAAGCTGCTCGATTACTCGAAGAAGAGAAAATACGTAAAAAAAGAGAACTCGATTCTAGTGAGAAATCACAAGAAAAATTAAATAAAGCGTTAGAAAAAGTTGATAAGAAATTAAAAATTGAAGAAAAGAACCAACAAAAGGCACTTGAAGATTATGATGCGATATTTTCACAATCGCCAACAAAATCAGTAGTTGACAAGTTATTTAAGAAAACTATTGTACCGACCAAAGAAGAGATATTAGAAGCTTCAAAATTACCTAAAGAAGAAGATCCAGATAAATTTGGCATGTTTGATTCATCAGGTTATGCTTTTGATGAGAAATTTGAAGAACAAGAAATTATACAAAATGCACCCGATATCTTTGACAATCATTTAGAAAGCACTATAAGTGATGAGGAACTCGATATTCCAATCACAGGTTTTGGAACACTTATCAATGATAGTGTTAAAAAAGCATATGATGACTATGAAGAAGAGAATGGTCCTGTTGATTCAGAAGAAAAAGAAGCTGTATTAGAAGCCCTTGATCAAATGAATTTTGAGGACCTTAAAGAATCACCAACTCTTGAGGCAAAAGAGATTCCAGAAATGAAAGAGACTCAAGAAACTAATTTTGTAAAACCAATCATCAATGCAAATATCAAAGAAAAGCCAGATGATAAGAAGAGCACATTTGATGAAGCATTTAAGAAAGTGGAACAGGAAAGAAAACAATTAGAAGTAAAACACAACGATGATATTTTTGAAAAGGGAACACCTCTATCTCGTGAAGAAAAAGATCAGGTTTCAATGTTTGATCAAATCACAGGAAAGAAAAATAAAACAGAAACAGTTGAATACGAGGAGAGCAAAGTTCCTGATGAAGTTTTAGTTCAACATATGTCTGAAAGTGTAAGAATTGAATTCGAGAACTATAGGATTCCAAAGATTTCACTTTTAACTAAAAATACAAGTATAAATAAAGAAGATAAATCAGTAGCTTTTGAAAAAGCTAAGCAGTTAGAAGAAATACTTGAAAATTTCAATGTAGATGCTAAAGTAATTGGAATTAGCAAAGGTCCTGCGATTACTCGTTATGAAATCGAATTAAAACCAGGTACAAAAATGAGTAAAATCACGAATTTAAGTGATGATATTGCTCTTAATCTAGCTACTCAACAAGTACGTATCGCTGCAGTACCTGGAAAAGCTGCAGTCGGTATTGAAGTACCAAATGAATCAACTTCTATTGTTATGTTAAGAGAAGTTTTAGAGACTGATGCATTTGAAGAGAGCAAAGCAAAACTGAGTGTTGGTCTAGGAAAGAACATTGCTGGTACGCCAATCATTGCAGATTTAGGCAAGATGCCACATATGCTTATTGCTGGAGCTACAGGATCTGGTAAGTCTGTTTGTGTAAACACTTTAATTACAAGTATTTTATTAAATGCTAAACCTGACGAGGTCAAATTCTTAATGATTGATCCTAAGGTAGTTGAACTTAATACTTATAATGGCATCCCACATTTAATTCTACCAGTTGTTACTGATCCAAAAAAAGCATCTGTTGCTTTAAATTGGGCTGTTCAGGAAATGACTCGACGTTATAATGAATTTGCTGAAGCTGGTGTCAGAGATATTAAAGGTTATAATAAAAAGATAGGTGATGACCGTACTAAGTTTATGCCACAAATCGTTGTGATTATAGATGAGTTAGCCGATCTAATGATGGTCGCACCTAATCAAGTAGAGGATGCGATTTGTCGATTAGCACAAATGGCACGTGCT
Organism: Peptostreptococcaceae bacterium; assembly: GCA_013619035.1. The sequence goes on along the minus strand of JABXKX010000496.1, from coordinate 4,802 downwards.
GCAGGCATTCATTTAATTGTTGCAACACAAAGACCTTCTGTAGATGTTATAACAGGTGTTATTAAGGCGAATATTCCTTCTAGAGTTGCTTTTGCTGTTTCGTCAGCTATTGACTCTAGAACAATAATAGATATGTCTGGTGCGGAAAAATTACTGGGTAAAGGGGACATGCTTTATTATCCAGTTGGTTCTTCGAAACCTCAAAGAGTACAAGGTGCTTTTATTAGTGATGAAGAAGTTGAAACAATTGTAAATGCCGTAAAGAATCAATTTGAAACATTTACTTATGATGAAAGCATTTTATCCAATGTAAGTGCATCTATTGGTGCATCTGAATCCTCAGATTCTGATGATGAGTATCTAGCAGCTGCAGTCAAACTTGTAATTGAAATGGAACAAGCTTCTATTTCAATGTTACAAAGAAAATTTAAAATAGGTTACAATCGTGCAGCGAGAATCGTTGACGAAATGGAAGAACGTGGTGTAGTAGGTCCTTCACTTGGAAGTAAACCACGTGCAGTTTTGATTAGTAAATCAGAACTTGAATCAATGTAGAGGTGAATATGACAGAAACTGTAACAAACGACGCACTATATGATGGTACCAATCAAATAATAGTAGATGTGAGATCTCCAGGTGAGTATGAAGCGAATCATATCTACCATGCCATCAACATACCATTATTTACCGATGAAGAAAGAGCTGCTATAGGTACTGCTTATAAAAAACAAAGTACTTTTAAAGCTAAAAAACTTGGTCTCACTTACATTTCTTATAAAATTGAAAGTATTGGTCATCAACTCTTAGACCTACATAAAAAATATGATCGTGTCATCATCTATTGCCAAAAGGGTGGTATGAGAAGTCAATCTATCTGTGATTTAATGAATGCTTTGGATATCAAAGTAATTAAATTAGAAGGTGGTATGAAGGGTCATAGACAATATATCTTAGATGAGACGGCACCTATACTTGCTGAACGAACTTTTATAACGTTACATGGTCTTACAGGAGTTGGAAAAACTAAGATACTTGAAGGTATCAAGGAAAAAGGACTTTGTATTTTAAACTATGAAAAAATGGCACAAAACGCAGGATCTGTTTTTGGTACCATTTTATTTAGAGGGCAACCACCCACACAAAAGTTTTTTGAAGAGGAATTATTCTATTTGACGAAAACATCTTCATCACCCTATATATTTATCGAAAGTGAAAGTAAACGCGTTGGTGGTATTTTAATACCTGATGAATATATGAACCAGCTTGAGATTGGAAAACACATTTTAGTTGAAACCAATCTTGATAAAAGAATAGAAAACCTTATAGAAGATTATGTTGTTGTAAATGGTCATGAAGATTTAATCGTGGCAGTTAATAAACTAAGAAAAAGAATTGGCAATGATAAAGTAGATGAGTTGATAGAATACGTCAAAAATGATACTCTAGAACCCTTAGTACAGTATTTACTAGTGGATTACTATGATCCATTGTATCAATATTCTATTAATAAATATAAATATGATTACAAAATCAATTATAAAGATATTAACGAAGCAATAGATGAAATCGTTGATATTTACCAGAAAGGAATTTAAATGCGTAAAGTACATATAGAAACATTAGGTTGTCCTAAGAATCAAATTGATTCTGAAATGATGCTTGGTCTCTTAAGTCGAGATCAGTACGGAGTTGCAGAGTTTCCAGAAGAAGCTGATGTTATTATCATCAACACTTGTGGTTTTATAGAAAGTGCAAAAGAAGAATCTGTATTAACAATCACTGAGTTTTTAGACTTAAAAACTGAAGGCAACTGTACAACGTTCATTGTTGCAGGTTGTTTAGTAGAACGTTATGCTGAAGAATTAAAAAAAGAATTACCAGAAGTGGACATATTTATTGGCACAACAAAGTTCCCATTAATTGTTCAGGCAATTGAATCTCATGAACAAGGTCATGATCCGATTGTTAATATTGGAGATATTGATATTCTAATCCCAGAAAACATTCCAAGAATAAAAACGACTCCTGATTACACATCTTATTTAAAGATATCAGAGGGGTGTGATAACAATTGTACGTACTGTATTATCCCACAATTACGTGGTAAATACAGAAGCCGTCACTTTGAAGCCATCATTACTGAAGCTAAAACATTAGTTTCTGATGGGGCAAAAGAGTTAATTATTATCGCTCAAGATACAATTAGATATGGTAAAGATATATATGGTAAGAACAGATTAGCTGAACTTTTGAGTGAAATCTGTAAAATTGAAGATCTAGAGTGGGTTCGATTAATGTATGCATACCCTGATGAAATTAATCAAGAATTAGTGGATACATTTGCGAAAGAAGATAAATTAATCAATTACATCGATATGCCAATTCAACATGCTTCAAATACAGTTCTAAAGAGAATGAACCGTAGGACTTCAAAAGAAGAAATTAGACATGTTGTGGAAATGTTTAGAAATAAAATTCCTGAGATGGTTATTCGTACAACACTTATAGTAGGTTTCCCTGGTGAAACTGAAGAAGAATATAATGAGTTATACAATTTTGTAAAAGAAATTAAATTTGGTAGACTTGGCGTTTTCTCATATTCACAACAAAATGGAACGCCTGCAGCGAAAATGAAAGATCAAGTTGATGAAGACATAAAAGAAGAACGTAAGAATTTCATTTTAGAACTTCAACAAGGTATATCATTAGATAATAATGCCAAATATATGGATCAGACTATAGAAGTACTCGTTGAAGAACAAGTAGCTGACGAAGATGTTTATATGGGTAGAGCAAGCTTTGATGCTCCTGAAATAGATGGTCAAGTTTACATTAATACTGAGGAAACTTTAGCAATTGGTTCTATAGTAAAAGTTGAAATAAATGATTACATGGAGTATGATTTAATCGGAGGATTAAAATAATGAATTTAGCAAATAAACTCACTTTATCAAGAATTGTTATGATTCCTATATTCGTGTATTTTTTATTAAAAAATACTCCGACAGATATGACTATTGCAGGTGTTATCTTTATCATAGCTTCACTTACTGATTTTTTAGATGGCTATATAGCTAGAAGTAGAAATCTAGTCACTAAGTTTGGTAAATTTATGGATCCGCTTGCAGATAAATTATTGGTCATGTCAGCTTTTGTTTGTCTAGTTGAACTACAAATAGTACCATCGTGGATTGTTATTGTAATACTGGCAAGAGAATTCATTGTTAGTATTTTTAGAGCAATCGCAGCTTCAGATGGCATTGTCATTGCAGCTGGTAAGCTTGGTAAATACAAAACTACAACACAAATGATTGCTATTATACTCTTATGTTTCGGTAATTTCCCATTTGAAACGTTGAGTATTCCAATGGATCAAATCTTTTTATACTTATGCGCGATCTTAACTATTTTATCTGGTGTAGATTATATGGTTAAAAACAAACAAGTTCTTAAAGAACCTAATTAAACTCGGTGCATACCGAGTTTTTTCTTATGGAGGTATTATGAATATTTCAATATTAGCTGTCGGTACTGAATTATTAATGGGAAAAACTATTAATACAAATGCAACTGAATTATCAAAAGCACTGAACACTCTTGGTCACACTGTACAATACCATCTGACAATAGGTGATAATCCAAAACGACTGGCATCTACGCTTGAATACTTGTTATCCGTTTCTGATATGGTTATTACAACTGGAGGTCTTGGACCTACTCAGGATGACTTAACAAAAGAGACTATTTCAGAAACTTTGGGATTAAAGATGCAATTTAATGAAGAAGCTTATACTCAAATGATCAATAGATTTAAGAGTTTCAACGTAACTATGACTCAAAACAATAAAAAACAGGCCTATTTGCCAGAAGGTTCTATTCCGATGTATAACGATAAGGGAACTGCTCCTGGTTTTATAGCTGAAGCAAACAACAAAATTATTGCTGCGTTACCAGGTCCACCTCATGAAATGAGACATATGTATTTCAAGAGCTTAGAACCTTATTTAGCCAATAAAACTACGCAATGTATTAAATCTGAGTACATCAATTTATTTGGTATAGGAGAATCTTCTGCTGAATCAAAAATTGAAGATATCATTTCCGAACAAACAAATCCTACAATAGCAATCTATGCTAATATTGGGCAAGTAAGCCTTAGAGTGACATCATCTGCTTCAAATGATACAGATGCTTTAAAGCTATTAAAACCTACTGTAGATGCAATTACGGAGAGATTACAACCATATGTAATTGGTTATGGTGAACATGATATTATGGATTATACTGTTGAGCAGATAAAACAAAATAACCTTACTTTATCACTCGCTGAATCTTGTACGGGTGGTCTGATTGCTTCTGAATTTATAAAATACTCAGGTGCATCACAATTTTTCCAAAGAGGTTATGTGACTTATAGTAATCAGTCAAAACACGATATCTTAAACGTTAAAAATAGTACTTTAGAAGCTTTTGGTGCAGTTAGTGAAGAGACATGTAATGAAATGATTGAAGGTTTATTCACCAATAGCCAGTCTGATATTTGTTTGGCTGTAACTGGTATTGCTGGTCCGACTGGTGGTACTTCAGATAAACCTGTAGGTTTAGTTTATATCGGTGTTAAAGTAAAAGATACCGTTATTATCAAACAATTTAATTTCACAGGGGATCGAACAGTTATTAGACGTCGTAGCTTATTGAATGGATTTTTTATGATCTACGATACAATAAAAAAGACTTGTAATTAATTGGAATATTATGTAAAATTAATTATAGAAAATAACTTGACGTTAACTCTGTTATGT
>JABXKX010000323.1 GCA_013619035.1 Peptostreptococcaceae bacterium | reverse complement strand
AGTATCTTGATCATTTTGGTGATTTAACTTAACTAAATATATATATCAAATTTATGACTTAGCATAATAATGCAATTAAAGCCAACCTCCAAAAGCTATGATACCCTTAATACTTTTAGATCATCAATTTAAGATAGGTTTTTAGGTCGGATTTTTTTGGAGACGTTTGAATTGAATTAATATAATGGTTTGATGAGTACGCCTTCAGTTTACTCTGTCATGTATTTTAGAAAAGAGGGAGATATGATAGTAAAATTAATATTAATGTTGTTGGTCTTATTCAGTGAAGTCTCTTCACATAGTAATGCTGTTGTTGAATGGAAATCCTATTCTAATGCACCTTTCGAAATGCATGCAGGTGGTTTTGTATCATGCGATGACGCTCTATACAGCATTGGAGGTAGTTCGAATAATGGTTATCTACGTACCGCCTATAAATATGAGCCTACCACAAATGAATGGACGAAAAAAGCATCCATGCAGACTAAACGTATGAATGCAGCTTTTGCTTCAACCAATGGTAAGATTCATGCAATTGCTGGAGATCCTTTTTCAGATGTCCACGAAGTCTATGATCCAATTAAAGATGAGTGGTCACTTTTAGCTCCAATTCCAACAAACATTCAGCACGTGAAGGGAGTTGCCGTCAACGGTAAAATATACGTTATGGGTGGTCTTGAAACCTGGTCTATCGTATCCAATAGAAATCAAGTTTATGATATAAAGACAGATTCTTGGCTTGAGATGGCTCCTATGCCAATCGGTAAGCACAACTACTCTTCCATTGTACATGATGATAAGATTTATGTTTTTGGAGGCGGGGTTTACGATGCTGAGGGAGAAGGAATTTGGGGCTCCAATTCATCGATTGAAGTATATGACACAAAAACTGACACATGGGAAAGCATAGGCAATATGCCTACATGTCTTTTCTATGGTGGCATTGTTGTTTATGGTGATGAAGTCATTATATTAGGTGGCTTCAGAGATACAGATACACCCGAGGCACGTGTAGACATTTTCTCCTTGGAAACACACACTTGGAGAAAAGGATTACCACTACCTAAAAAAATAGTTGCGATGGGGGCAGTTGAATACAATGATCAATTATATGTTTCTGGGGGTGCAGATTCTTCAAGAAATTGGCTTGTCAATAGGAACTTGTATCAGATTCCTATAAAAACACTTCTGGAAAACATTGATTAAGAGACTCAACTGGTATGAAGTGAATTTTATAAGTTAGACAGATTGTATTTTTAACCAACCAGTTTAGCAAGAGTACTGTATTGAACTGGACTCATGCCTTCATGATAAATTTCTAATACGACAATTACTTAATTATGGATAGCAAGAGCAATTATGGTTTAAAAGTTAAAATTGAATTAGAATTCATTTTATCTATATAAAAAGTTTACATTTAGAAATATCATTATATGTGAGGGTATTACAACTTAGATAAGGGGGGAATTTATTTGAAAAGTTTTATTGAGCAAGAATTAACTTTCTTGAAAAAACAAGGTGTTGACTATGCGGATATCCGTATGGTAGATACAAAAATTGAAGACATTCAGACAGAAAATGGTCAAGTTAAAGAGATTAGTAACAGGAGAAGCAAAGGATTTGGTATACGAGTTATTTTAGATGGATCTCTAGGATTTTCAAGTACACAAGATATCACGTCTTTACATGATACGGCTTTAAAAGCTGTTGACATTGCTAAAGCGAGTAGAGTGCTACAAAAGGAAAAAATTGCATTAGCTGATAAAGAGAATACTATTGATACATATAAAACACCGATTGAGGTTGATCCGTTTACAGTGCCTCTAAAAGAAAAAATTGAATTGTTAACTTCATCTGAGGCATTGATGAAAGAAGATCCTGATGTAACTCGAACAACTGGTGGTCTTATTTTTCAAAGGCAAGATAAAATTTATGCTGATACCGAAGGCAGTTACATTGTACAAGAATTATTTGAGTCTGGTGGAGGAATAACTGCTTTTGCAACTTATGAAGGTGATACTCAGGCCAGAAGTTATCCGAATTCTGGTGGTAATTATGGTACAGCAGGCTATGAATATGTTGTAGCACTTAATTTGAAATCAAATGCAAAGAGAATTGGTGAAGAAGCATCAAAATTGGTAAGAGCAGAAGAATGCCCTTCAGGCATTTTTGATGTGGTTATAAACTCAGATCAAATGACGCTGCAAATACATGAAAGTATTGGACATCCAATTGAATTGGATAGAATTTTTGGTTCTGAGGCTGCATATGCTGGCATGAGTTTTGTTCATGTAGATATGCTTGAAGAGCAATATAGATATGGTTCTGAATATGTGAATATTGTTGCTGATGCGACAATACCACAAGCTTTAGGTACCTTCGGATACGATGATGACGGTGTGAAAGCTCAAGTGACACCAATTATTGATAAAGGTATTATTAAAAACTTTATTACATCACGTGATACCGCTGTAAAATTAAACAAACCGTCAAACGGGACTAATAGAGCTGACGGATGGGGTAACATACCGATCGTTAGAATGACAAATATCAGTATTTTGCCAGGCGAATTTGAGTTGGATGAGTTGTTTGACGATATTGAAGATGGATTGTTCTTATCAACGAACAAGAGTTGGAGTATAGATGATAAACGTATCAATTTCCAATTTGCGACTGAAATAGCTTATGAAATAAAAGAAGGAAAATTAACCGGAAAAATATACAAAAATCCTATCTATTCAGGGATAACACCTGAGTTTTGGAATAGTTGTGATGGTGTAGCCAATGAGAATCATTGGCAAGTTTATGGTACACCAAACTGTGGTAAAGGACAACCTGGACAAAGTGCTCATGTTGCTCATGGTTCTTCACCAACTAGATTTAGAAATGTGAAAGTAGGTGTTGTTGATGCTAACTAAAAACCGTGCTTATGAAATAATTGATTTGATAACAAGGCACACGACTTATTATGTTGCTGTAGATATTACGATGAAACAAGAAGGTTTAACAAGATTTGCAAATTCAGAGATTCACCAGAACGTGTACAATGATGACTGTGAAGTGAAGATTAACTTATTTGGAGACAAGAAAATATCTATAGTTTCTACTAATGTTTTGGATGATGGAGCACTTTTAGAAGCACTAAAAGATGCTGAAAACAAATTAGAATTTTTACCGGTAGGACATCTTGAATTACCTGAGTTAAAAGACAGTCTCGAAATTGTATCAGAGTCGTATAACAGCTCATTAAATAATGAGTTTGATACTTTAAAAAGAGCGGAGCTTTTAAAAGAATCAATAGATTTATTAGATGACGACTTTATAGCAGCGGGTGCTTTCTCACTCAAAAATATAGTTTTAGCATGGGGGAACTCTCATGGTGTGAAACGTTATGTTTCTAACTCTTCAGTCGATTTAAATGCTATGGTGATGCATGGAAGTGGCGCTTCCGGTTATATCGAAACATCCGTATCCGATGCTAAAGATATAGATGTTGTTAGAGAGTTTACTAAAGCATACAATAAATCAAAACAAGGATTAAATCCGATTTCAATCGAACCGGAAAAATATGATGTTATCTTAGAACCGTTAGCAGTAGGGGATATTTTAATGTATACAGGTTATATTGGGGCTAATTCCAAGTTTCATCAGATTGGCATGAGTTGTTTTACAGGAAAAGTTGGGGAGCAAGTCATGGGTACAAATATCAACATTAGTGATGATATCATGCATCCAAAGACTAATAATTTACCATTCGACTTTGAAGGTCATCCGAGACAGTCTTTAAAGATTATTGAAAAGGGTATTTTAAAAAACATTGCATACGATACCATCACAGCTATGGCAGAGAATAAAGAAACAACTGGTCATTCAGTTGGTTATGCCGGAGAAGGCGGAATTCCTCTAAACTTAGTAATGGAAGGTGGTAACAGTTCATTAAGTAAAATGATCCAATCCACTAAAAGAGGATTGTTGGTTAGTCGATTCCACTATATGAACATAGTTGATCCAACGCAAGGTGTATTAACTGCATTAACGAGAGACGGTCTATTCTTAATTGAAGATGGTAAAGTAACCAAACCCGTTTATAATTTAAGATTTACGGATTCTATCAATCATGTCTTTAATAATGTTGTAGAATTATCTAAAGATAGAGAAAAAACACCTGGATTCTTTGGAAATTTATATGTTCCTGCAATCAAGGTTAAAGATTTTTCATTTACTGGTAAAACACAGATTGAATGATAAGAAGAGAGCCTCATTTCAAGTGAAATGAGGCTCTTATTACTTAAGTAGTTTTAAAACCAATTCAACTTGCATAAGAATACCCGTTTTAATACAGGATTCGTTTATATCAAAATTATTTTGGTGTAATGAGAGATTATCTGATTTTTTACATCCTAAATGATAAAAAGCACCTTTAACTCTATTAGAGAAGTAAGCAAAATCTTCTACGCCTAAACTGGGTGAAGATTTCATGACAATGTGATCTTCACCAATAACTTCCTCAGCCGTTTTTTTGATAAAGTCAATCATAGCATTGTTGTTGATTAGTGGTTCATATCCTTCTTCAAAGTCTAATTTAAAGTCCGCACCAAATGACTGGGTTTGATGTTTTATTATTTCAAGAATTCTCTCTTTTGCGTAAGCTCTTGTTTTAGGATCTAATGTCCGGAGTGTGCCTTGTAAAACAACTTCATCACAGATGATATTACCTTTAAGCCCACCATTGATACTACCGATGGATAAGACGCAAGCATTAAGAGGGGATATGTTTCTACTGACTAATGTTTGTAATGCGGTAATAACATGAGCTGCAGCACTAATAGCATCGATAGACAATTCTGGATAAGCCCCATGACCTTTCTTACCTTTAATTGTAATTGTAATCATATCTGAAGCAGCATTTAATTGTCCGTGTTTAAGTTCAATTGTACCACTTTCTAAGTATGGCATCACATGTAGACCCAGTACGTAATCAACTTTTGGGTTTTCTAGTATGCCTTCTTGAATCATTGGTAATGCGCCGCCTGTTGTTTCTTCTGCAGGCTGAAACATCAATTTTACTTGTCCGTTTAGGTTGTGTGAGAGTTCTTTTAAGAGTTTAGCTGTTCCCAATAATATTGTTGTATGAACATCATGACCACAAGCATGCATGACACCTGAGTTGATTGAAGCATAAGGTACATCGTTAATCTCTTGAATTGGTAATGCATCAATATCAGCTCTTAATCCAACTGTTTTTCCTGTGGTCCCAATTAAACCAATAACGCCTGTCGAAGCAATCTTTTGATTCTCAATATGATGATTCGTCAGGAACTCCTGTATTTTCTTTTGTGTATTGTACTCTTGATTACTGAGTTCAGGATTTTGATGAAAATAACGCCTTAGTTCAACCATTTCATCGTATATTTCATCAATTCTAGTTTTTATATTCATCTTAGCAACTCGTTTTCTATATAGTATGGTTTACCATCCTTCTCATATACTCTTGGTACTCTAGAAGTATATCTAGAGACAATATCATTTTTATTTGTAACAGATAATTGAGCTAACTTTTCAATAGACACACCCTCTTTACCGAAGATAGTGACCATTTCATCCATATCTATTATATCATCACCTAAATCAACCATACATTGATCCATACAAATCACCCCTACAATAGGATAAGTTTTCTGTTTGATTACGACGGTTGCCTTTTGATACATTTCTCTGGGATAGCCGTCTGCGTAACCAAAAGGTAAAGTGCCGATAGTCGTATCTTTAGTGGCTATCCAACGATTTCCATATGAAATGGACTCACCCTTTTTGAGTTGTTTTGTATAAGAAAGTTTTGTATGGAAACTTAAGACCTCTTTTATGTTGAGTACACCACGTTCTTCAGATTGTAATCCGTATAAAATGGCACCAACTCGAACCATATTTAAGTGGAATTCTGGGTATAACACCATACCGATGCTATCACATATATGTTTTATGGGTATATGTATGTTTTCTTTATCCAAAGTTTTCATTAATGTTAGAAAGTCATTAAATTGTTTAGAATCAGTTTCTTTACCTTTTAAAGTTAAATGTGTAAAAGCGCCTTCTATCATAAGATGTTTCATTTGGTTAATAGATCTAATGATAGCCAGTGTTTGATCATTAATTTGTAACCCTAATCTATTAAACCCGGTTTCTATTTTCAAATGAATTGGAATTTTTTGATTCGTTATTGCAGCCATTTCATTTAATAATTCAGCTTGTTCTAAAGAAAATATAGTTGGAATAAGATCATATTCTATTACTTTCTGTAAGTAGTCATTAGGTGTATGACCCATGATGAGTATATTATAATCTTTATTCGATTGACGAAGCTGTATGGCTTCTACAAGAGTTGCTACTAAAAAATAGTTAACACCAGCTTCGTATAAAATCTTTGATATGTATTTGGCACCATGTCCATAAGCGTTGGCTTTAATGACTGCCCCTACAATAACATTCGGCCCAACAAAAGACTGTATCTCATTGATGTTGTGCTCTAGATGATTGATGTTTATCTTTAAATGAGTATCTCTTAACATGAAAGCTCCTTGTAATGTGTATAGACCATTTTACCTATATCAGAAAGTTTACCTTGAGTGATTTTATTGTTGGTTTGATTGTAGGTAAAAATAGAAATGAAAATAACTATGTCATCAATATGCATAATACAGGCGG
>JABXKX010000343.1 GCA_013619035.1 Peptostreptococcaceae bacterium | reverse complement strand
CCAAAAAAGGATATAAATATAAGAAAGGGTGATGATTATGACACACTTATACAATACTTTTTTTAAAGAATAAGAAATGGCCATCGAAATTCAAAGATAGTATTACAGTAAACCTCTTCTTCTAACAGACTTTGAAGTGCGCTAAAAAAACAGAAAGATCATATTTAATCATAAAGAAGACACAAAATCATCTGATTTTGTGTCTTTAATTAAAATCCAATAGCAACAATATCATCATGTGATTTCTTAATGATACTTCTTAGTACTGCCTCATCAACAAAGTAACTATGTCGCCCTATTCTTACGAGGGTATCTGGATAGATGGTTTCTGTCTTAACCTGTCCTTGTTGTGCTTTTAAAAGCACTTCTCTAAGTGTTTCTAAGCGAGCTGTTTTTTCTTTAATAACAAACTGTATTTGTTCTAAACTATCATAACATCTTTCTAAAGTCTCTTTTTCATCTGATGTGATCATGTCTTTTTTTACTTTGCCTTCTAAAATACTTATAAATTGTTTTAATTTTCTTTCTGTTTCTATTTCATTTGCAATAAATGCTTTCAGTTCTTTTAACTCTTCAATACTATCAATATCAACACCCAAATTAATTACCGTAATAACACCAAGTTTAGAACCAATCGTTGTAGCATTAATGGCATACTTTGCTGTTATTTCACCACCGATAATATGACCTTTTTTTCCTTTTACAATGACTTCACCATCGCACATCACTTTGCTGTTTAGAATTTCACCTGCTTCTAAATTACCTTTAACTCTAATATCAGCATTATCAATATACTTTGAAATAAAGTTGCCACCACATATCACAGTCGATTCACAACGACCAGAAATACCTTTTGTAATGGTAATATCACCAGTAACATTTAAATCTGTACCTTCAATTAAACCATTGATGGTTAAATTGCCATCACAGTCAATCTTATAACCATTGATCACATTCCCAGTTATAAAAATATCACCATTAAAATCTATATTACCGGTTTGAACACCAACACCATTTGGAAACTCCAAATAATTCAGTACTGATATTTTATGGTTCTCACATTTATAAATACCATCACACGTTGCATATAATCTCAAACCATTTTCAGAAATTGAAACATTCTCACCAAAAGAAAACTTCAGGTCTTTACCGTTTCTTGAACGAATTTCTTTACCCGTAACCGTCATGCCATGAATGCCTTCCGTTGACGGTATTTTAGTCGCTAGTAATTCCCCTTCTTTGACCTTTTGAAGCAAGTTCAAGTGTTTAAAATCTACCGATCCATCTTCCAAAACTCTAGGTCTTGGTAACTTTTTACCTTCATAAGTTAACGTAATTTCACTGTCTATACCATGAATATGGGGTTGACCCTCAGCAACAAGTTCATTAACAACCGACTCTTTCATAGCACATATAGCTGTAATTACTTCTATATCAGTTCCATAAGTCACATGACCATCAGTAAGCAACTTAATGATATCATCAACTTCCACAGGGACATCATCAGTGAAAACAACACTAATAAATGCTTTGTAATAGTCATCTGAAATAAAAACTTTTATATCACTCATGAAGAGTCCCCCTTTTCTAAAAAACCGCAGCAAATATAAATTCGGCTGCGGAAAATCTATGACTTAAAAAAATAGAAATTTGTTTCTTATAAAAATTATATCAAGAATTTGGAAAGTTTACAACTCATCTCTAATTCTGTAATTTCGAGAAAAAACAAACACCGACAATCATAAGATAGTCGTTCAGTTTAATAAACTTTACTCGCTACATAATCATTTACAGATTTGCTTAAAATATAATTCGCATTATAATCTACATAAATAGAATCTGTACTCGCATCAACGACCAACCAGTCCTCTTCAATTAAGACTTCATTCCAAGCATGATACACAGGTGTATAACTGCTATAGCCTTTAACCAGCTTTGTTGGTATATCCACGGATCTTAACATTGACGCCAGCAATGATGCAAAGTCATAACAAATACCAAACCCCTCATCTAAAGTTGAAACGGGATCTGGAATGTATCCTTTTGGTAAAGCTTGTGCTTTTTTATAATCGTATCTCACATGATTGATAACATACGTATGAATTATTTCTAACTTCTCTTGATCTGTTTTAGCCTCTTTGATTAAATCATTTGCTAAAATAGCTACTTTGGATTCCTCATCCCAATTGATAGTTTGGCTGGCACTTAAAAATACAGCATTTTCCTCAAGAGTGACATTAAATGTTTCTTCAGACATCAATCTAAACCTGCGACCATCATTTGAACCCATTATACTCACATTGTATTTTCCACTTCCCATTTGAAGCGGAAAATATTCTACATCAAAAACGGCATTATAGATGTACTGTGTATCACCTTTTTCTATGATAACTTTTGTATAATCATAAGAAGATGACGTCGTATTAACCAAAACGACCGCTTCTAATGTTTTTACTTCTACATTCAAGGCCTTAAAATAATAGGTCGTTGTGGTTAAAATAAACGACATATACCCCTGATCATCCGTATGAACGGTTTCAGTTGTTACAATTGAGTCGATTTCCGATGAACTCTTCATTTGTTTTGTCTCAGCAAAACTACTGGTGGTTAATAGAAACATCAGTAGTATTATTAATATTTTTCTCATAATACGCCTCTTCCTAGTTGTCTCCTGGTGCAAATGGATTACCAAATTCAATGTCTTCATAATCAAATAAATCTTGAGATTCACTATAGATAACAATCTTATAGTTCTCTAATGCTAAATACTCTTTAGCGTTTAACTTATTTTCAGGTATAATAATTTCTGCTTTTACTGTGATATATTTGAGATAGTCACCTGAGTCTTCAGCAACATCTACCCAGAAATAATATCTTCCATCTTCTTTCATAAAGCCTTCTAAGTTTTCCTCTAGTAGTTCAATCATTAAACTCGATTTATCAGAGGTAGAAGATTGTACTACAGATTGTATTAAAGATTCTTCTTTAATAATTTGTATAGAATAATCCATATCAGCTAAACTTAAAGCGACCTTTGATTCCAATTCATAATAATCTGTTAACCATTCGTTTTTCTTATCTGATAAACTTTCATTAGAAAGTGTTGTCGTTAAAATTGTTAAACCAAATATCATCAGAACAACCAATAACATAATAATTAAAACAGAAGTTGCACCTTGATTATTATTTAAGATTTTATAAAAGGAAACAGATTGTTTTTTTCTATTACTCTTCAAAATCATCACTCCTTACTGTTGTAATAATGCATGGTTTCAACGTGGACCACACTTTCATTTGTTACTAGATCCATAACAGATGCTTCAATATCATATAATCCTCTATCGTATTTTGAATTCTTATCTACTATAACACTCACAAAGTAGTAAGCATCCGTTTTTTCTGATAATGGTTTCCACATCTTATCATAATACTTCTCTACAGTTAAATGATCTTCTGTTAAACTTTCTAGCCCTTTAATTGATTCAATTTCGTTCACCATATGAAGAGTTGCCATATCAACTAAATCTGTTTTATTTTCAATTTCATAGGATGCGACAAACAACCTCAGAACAATCACACTAACGATGCATAGAAATGCAACAGAAAAAATAATCTCAATTAAAGTAAATCCCTTATCGTTTTTTAATCTATCATTCATTATGATCTCCTTTCGAACGGAGTGATGTTTTTTGTTCAATTGGAATCATTTCACCTTGATATTCATAATCAAGTTTCATAATGATTTGACCATTGTTTTCCTCAAATGATAGATTGGAAACCGGTACAATTTCAGTGCTCAATTGAATTGTTGGCAAAATATCAGTATAACATTCATACATAATACCTTTATAATAAAATATATATGTGAACAATCCTTCCTCATATGACGCATGCGATATTTTAAGAGCTGTTATGCCTTCTACAGCATCTTCAACAACTGAAATTCCATCGTTTTCATCATTTTGTTTGATTCTCTTATTCACATATGACATGGCAATTCTTGCGTTTTCATCTTGAATTTTATTTTCTGTAACACGTTCAAAAGTTGATTTCCCTTGAATGATGATGAAGCTTACGGATACAGCAAATATGGTCATTAAAATCATGACTAAAAAAGACTCAATTGATGTATTTACATTTAATCTTTTCATAGATCTCTCCTTAATCCTCACCATAACCTATTCTAAGAAAAACTTGAACAATAGGTTTAATGTTTTCAGCAATTGGTTCGTACTCGTAAATATATTTATCATTTATGATAAGGCCATAGTGATCAGATAAATATTGGACATCGGGTGGGTAAGCACCCTCTGTTGCATAACACTGTATGGCATATTTTTCTACAGTTTCTCTGATTCTATCTGTTTCTATTCCATCAAATCTTGATTCATAACTAGAAAGACCGGTTAGAATAATAACTATAAATATCAAAGAAACAATTAACATCACAATCAGCTGAATTGTTTTTAATTTATAGATTTTAAAGTTCATAAACACCCTCTCATTTCTATCCTATAGAATTTAAGATATTGATAATTGGTAAAATAACTGAAACTAAAATAATCCCAATTAAAACAGATAAAATAATAATTAGAAGTGGTTCTATAACAGTTGCAACATTTTCTAACTTTAAATCTGCTTCTTTTTCCATTTCAATTGCTACTTTATCTAACATTTTATCCATGTGACCGGTTTGTTGTGCTACCGATAATAATCTGATCATCACACCAGGAAAAATATTAAACTTCTCAACAACATCTGCAAGTGGTTCGCCATCTTTTAACTTAATTACAGCTTCATCTATTAGAGTAGACATATACTGATTGTCCATAATTGGCTTAAGCATTTCCATAGCAATTGAAAAACTAAAACCACTCTTTAATAGAACTGATAAGTTTCTCGCAAATTTAGTCCCCATTAGTGCTGAAACAATATCCTTTTGTATCGGCATATGAAATTTCATCTTATCAATTGTATATGAGCCTTTTGCAGTGTTTTTGTATAAAAAATATGCAATAACAATCACTAATACGACACCTAATATAACAAATATATTATTACCAATGAATTTAGAACTATTTAACATCCAATCCGTAAACATAGGCATTTCACCGCCTAGTGAAGAGAGTATATCACTAAATGATGGTAGTACTTTAACAACCAACAATATAATAACACTTAACATCATTAAAGATAGAATAATTGGATAAGATAAAGCTGCTCTTACTTTTGCTCTAATCTCAATTTCTTTTTCTAATGTATCAGCAATTTGGTTTAGTACATTCGTGAGTGATCCACTCTTTTCACCCAATTCAATCATATGAACAACAAAAGGCGTGAAATCATCACTGTATTTTAATAACGATTCACTGAGTGAATAACCTTCCTTCAATTCTCCTTGAACAGATATTATAATCGTTCTTAATCTATCAGATTTTGTTTTTGATTGAATGATTTCCAAACCTGAACTGATGGGTAAATCTGAATCCAATACCAAACCAAGTTGTCTCGTAAACGTTGCCATTACTTGATTGTCTAATTTCTTATTTTTCATTTTCATCCAAAACCTTTCTTATAAATATGAATCGAATAATTGAGGATCATGTGCACGTAGCCTTGCTTCGTCTACATCAATTACACCATCTTTACAAAGATTCGCAAGCTCTCTTTCTAACGAATGCATGCCTTCACTTCTACCACCCTGAATTAAATTATTTATTTGATAATGTTTACCTTCTCTAATTAAATTCCTAATCGCAGGAGTTACCATCATGATTTCACATGCTAGAACCAATCCTTTTTTATCTTTTCTAGGAATTAAATGTTGTGTTATAACACCTTCTAACACCGTAGCCAATTGACTTCTTACCTGATCTTGTTGATTGGTAGAAAAAACATCTATAATTCTATCAATACTTTTAACTGCTCCACTTGTATGTAATGTTGAAAAAACCAAATGTCCTGTTTCTGCGGCAGTAAGTACGGTTTCAATCGTTTCCACATCTCGCATTTCTCCAACCATAATCACATCAGGATCTTCTCTTAATGCACCTCTTAATGCAGACACAAATGTATTGGCATCGCTACCCACTTCTTTTTGAGTCACGAGACTCTTCTTATGTTTATGAAGATACTCCACTGGGTCTTCTATCGTTGTTATATGATAACTGTATTCATTGTTAATGACACTAATCAAACTTGCAAGTGTTGTAGATTTACCACTCCCTGTTGCACCTGACACTAAAACCAATCCTTTTTTCTTCTTAGTAAATCTTAAAATGTTTTCAGGTAATTTCAAGGTTTCTATATCTGGTATTTCAAGTGGCAATGATCTAATCGCAACAGCAACTGTACCCCTTTGGTAATAAAAATTACATCTGAATCGTCCAAGTCTAGGAACTGAATAGGATAGATCTACTGATTTGTATTTTTCCAGTTTTTCTAGTTTATTATCATTTAAGTAAAAATCAACGATTTCTTCAATGGCATCTGGTTTGATAATCTCTGTGTCATCAACGGGTTGTAATCTTGAATTTACTCTTATAAGTGGTCTACTACCAACACAAAGATGTAAGTCTGTTGCATTTTTTTTCATCGTTTGTTCTAGTAAAAATTCTACATATTTAGCATAATCTTTTGACATGACTGACTCCTTCGTAATTTAACGTCTTATTCATAATCATCATAACAGAATTCTCCTCTTATT
>JABXKX010000354.1 GCA_013619035.1 Peptostreptococcaceae bacterium | reverse complement strand
CTTGATATTTATAAAGAGGGCAAAGTATTCTATGTATTGCCACCACCAATGGCAGGTTTTTTTGAGTTCTCTATGATGAGAACAAGAGGAGATATCAATCAAGAGCTCTTAGCTCAATTGTATTATGAATATCTTAATGTAGAAGAGGATTTTGTGAAGCAGTTGTTTACAGGAACAGAAACCAATCTGGTCAGAGCATTTTGTAATGAAAGTGTTTTAACAACTGACGATGCCGTGACTATTTTAGACTTTGAAAAAGCTTCTCATTATATAAAAACATCTGAACATATGGGCATCAGTATGTGTTATTGCAGGCATAAAATGCAACATATGAACCAAGCATGTGATGCACCAATGGATATATGTATGACTTTCGGACCCGTAGCCGAATCATTAATCAGACATGGTCATGCTAGAAAAACAGATGTCGTTGAAGGGATGGAACTTTTACATCAAGCATATGAACATAATTTGGTTCAATGTGGTGAAAATATGAAGAAAGGTGTCTCTTTTATTTGTAACTGTTGTGGGTGTTGTTGTGAGGCATTACTGGCAGCAAAACGATTCGGGAATTTACATCCGATAGAAACCACCCAGTTTATAGCTGAAGTAAATAGAGCGACTTGTACGGATTGTGGCAGATGTGTTAAAGCTTGTCCTGTTGATGCGATTGAAATAGTTGACAATAAAGTAGGGGTTATAGAAGAACTGTGTTTGGGTTGTGGTGTTTGTGTAAGGAATTGTAACTTTGATTCAATGCTCTTTAATAAGAGAGAGGTTAAGATTATCACACCAGACAGTTCAGTACATCGTTCGGTTTTAATGGCCATAGAAAAAGGTAAACTTCAAAATCTAATATTTGATAATGATGCGCTCTATAGTCATCGTGCCATGGCAGCTATTATTTCAGCAATACTCAAACTGTCTCCTGTTAAAAGGGCTATGGCAAGTGAGCAGATGAAATCTGTTTATCTGCTTAAAATATTAAGTGTATTTGGATATAAGTAACTATTTAAGTTAGAAGTAAATGCTTCTAACTTTTTCAATTTGTGAAACGAATCACATATGAAATGTCATTTTTTTCATATTATTATCGATCTATTGTATTAAAAATTGATTATTATTAAAAAATAAGATTTTCTGCTTCAAAGAGGGGTAGTGAATAACTGTAGAGAACTATGTGGGCATGTTTTCTAAAGGAGGCGATATTATGGTTGGAAAAGTATTGGAAATAGTGGATAAGTTAGGACGAAAAGAGGATAAACTCATTGAAATCCTTATCGAACTACAGAATCAATCTGTATACAATTACCTTTCAAAAGATGTGATAAAAGAAGTAGCAAAACTTTTAGATATTTCTGAAACCAAAGTCTATGGCATAGCGAATTTTTATTCCATGTTATCGACTCAGAAAAGAGGTAAACACGTGATACAAATTTGTAATAGTGCGCCTTGTTATATTAAAGAGGGGCAACATCTAGTAACGATATTTGAAGATATTTTAGGTGTTCAAATTGGAGAAGTTACTGAGGATAAGATGTTTTCTTTAGAATATACAAGTTGTATAGGTGCTTGTGATCAAGCACCAGCTGCTAGAATAGATGAGATGATTTATGGTGAACTAGATAGATCAAAAGTCTTCAATATCTTAGCAACTTTAAGAAGGGAGGAGACAGATGAGTAATTTATTATTTGAAAGGTCTAAGACCTTATTATCTTTTGATGACTACCAGCAAGCAGATGGTTTTAAAGTATTACAATGTGTTTTAAAGATGAACCCACTTGATATTATTGATGAAATAAAAGCATCAAATCTTGTTGGTAGAGGCGGTGCTGGTTTTCCAGTTGCACTTAAGATGTCTTCAGTACAACGTATGGAAAGTGATATAAAATATCTCGTATGTAATGCAGATGAAGGTGAACCCGGTACATTTAAGGATAGAGAACTCCTTAGCAGGAATCCTTTAAAAGTTATTGAAAGTATGATTATATCGGCTTATGCCATTGGCGCCTCAAAAGGTTATTTGTATGTTAGAGGTGAATATTCATACTTAAAACCACCAATCTTAGAGGGGTTAGAAGCTTTAAGAGAAAAAGGTTATTTAGGAAAAAACATCTGTGGTAGTGGATTTGACTTTGACATTGAGTACCGATCAGGTATTGGTGCTTATATTTGTGGAGAAGAGACTGCACTCATAGAGTCGATAGAGGGAAGGTCCGGTGATCCAAGAAACAAACCGCCATACACTGCAGAAGTTGGTCTATGGGGTAAACCGACACTTGTAAATAATGTAGAAACACTCGCGAATATTTTACCTATCATGGATTTAGGTGCGGAAGTATACAAAACATATGGCACTGAAAAAAGTGCTGGTACAAAATTATTTTCTGTATCGGGTAGTGTTTTAAATAAAGGTGTTTATGAAGTACCTTTTGGTACAACGTTAAGACAACTTATAGAAGAAGAATGTGGTGGCGCAGAGCATATCAAATTTGTTCAAGTAGGAGGTTCTTCAGGAATCATCTTACCAGAATCGATGATTGATATTGAATTGTCATATGAAGCGTTCTCAAAATTAGATGCTGGATTAGGTTCAGGTGCTATATATGTTGCCGATGAATCTGTTTGTGTACTCGACTATTTAAAAGTAACCGCTGCATTTTTTAAACATGAATCTTGTGGTAAATGTACACCATGTCGTGAAGGGAATCGACATATTGAAAGAATTTTAAACAATCTAAGTCGTGGTGTTGGCTCTAAAGAAGATATTGATACACTTCTTAGAACCAGTCATGTCATGAAAGAAGCTTCATTTTGTGGACTGGGTCAAACCGCAACATCAGGTTTAGTAACGGCCTTAAAATATTTTGAAGATGAAATACTGATTCATTTGGAAGAAAAATGTCAAACCGGTGTGTGTTCATTTAATAGAGGGGAGGACCAGTCATGAAAATTACAATGAATAATGCTGAAGTTATTGTAACTGAAAATATGACCATCCTTGACGCTGCTAAACTGGCTAAAATAAAAATTCCCACACTGTGTTATCATCCAGACTTAGAAGTCAAAGCAAATTGTAGAGTCTGTGTGGTTGAAGTGGAAGGCATGGGAAACCTTCAAGCAGCATGTCTAACAAAAGTTTCAGAGGGAATGGTAATCCATACTAATAATAAACGTGTCAGAGAAACAAGACGAATCATTGTTGAACTGATACTTGCAAATCATGACCAGACCTGTACGACATGTCATAGCAATGGTGTCTGCGAATTACAACAACTCACGGAAGAACTTAATATAAAAGAAAATAGATACGATCATGTATTAGAACAAGAAGAAATTATGATGGGTAATCCTTCAGTTGTTAGAGATATGAGTAAATGTATTAAATGCGGCAGGTGTGTTCAAGTGTGTAATGATGTACAAAAGGTTGGTGCCATTTATAATATTGGTAGAAGTACTGAAATGCGAATGGGACCAGCATATGATTATGATTTAACCAAAGTTTCATGTACATATTGTGGCCAATGTATTAATGTTTGTCCTGTTGGTGCTATTTATGAAAAAAGTGATGTCATTGATGTTTTAAATGCCATAGAAGACCCAACCAAACATGTTATCGCTCAAATTGCACCATCTATTAGAGTCTCAGTAGGCGAAATGTTTGGTTTAGAACCAGGTACAGCAGTGACTTATAAATTACCTACTGTACTTAGAAAAATTGGATTTGATCGAGTTTTTGATACGGATTTCACTGCCGATTTGACCATCTTAGAAGAAGGAACAGAACTACTGGGTCGACTTGAAAACAATGGTGTACTGCCGATGTTAACATCTTGTTCACCTGGTTGGATTAATTATATTGAGCAGTTTTATCCAGAGCTCATTCCACATCTTTCATCATGTAAATCACCACAGCAAATGTTTGGTGCAGTGGCTAAAACCTATTATGCTGAAAAGATAGGGGTAGAGCCTAAAGATATGGTTGTGGTATCATTTATGCCGTGTACAGCTAAAAAATTTGAAGCTAAAAGAGAAGAGATGTACAGAGAAGGTGTAGCAGATGTAGATTTTGCACTTACTACAAGAGAACTGGGTGAAATGATAAAGATGCAAGGATATGATCTCGTGGATTTAGAGGAAGAGCCTTTTGATGAACCATTTGGTATCACGACTGGCGCCGGCCTTATATTTGGCGCGAGTGGTGGTGTTATGGAAGCAGCACTTCGATCGGTTTATGAAATCGTCACAGGTGAAGAACTTGAAAACATTAATCTGACTATGGTAAGAGGTTTAGCAGGTGTTAAAGAAGCATCTGTTATGGTAGGAGATCTTGAAGTAAAAGTTGCAGTTACCAATAGTCTAAAGAATGCCAAGATGGTATTAGAAAAGATAAAAAATGGAGAAGCAGATTATCACTTTATTGAGATTATGTGTTGTCCTGGAGGTTGTATTGGTGGTGGTGGTCAACCGAGACCAACAACCAATGAGATACGAATCAAACGTATAGAAGGAATTTATTCCGCTGATGAAAAAATGACTTTAAGAAAATCTCACAAGAATCCAGCGGTTCTTAAGCTGTATGAAGATTTTTTAGAAAGTCCAAATAGTCATAAAGCCCATGAGTTACTTCATACAAAATATTTTGATAGAAAAAGCTAAAAAAAATTGTATCATCAAAGATCCATTCAATTGAATGGATCTTTTAAAATATAAATAACCTAAATAATTGGAGTATAATTCGGGTTTATTTACGATCAAATAAATTGAATCTTCGGTTGAAATCTACAACTGATAAAAGTCTGTTAAAATGGGTATATGGTATAAGAATATTTAATTATGCGTGAATTAAGGATGGTGTTTATGAAAAAAGTAATACTGTTTGTTTTACTAGCGATATTATTTGTATCTTGTAATCAAACCAATGAAGAAGCGGTATCAAAAGCGGAAGAAATCATTTATCAAACAATATCACCAAAAGAGGCTAAAGAGCAATTAGATGCTGATGAAGCAATTTTGCTTTTAGATGTTAGAACAAAAGAAGAATATGACTCAGAACATATTGTTGGAGCAGAACTTCTGACTTTAGATGTTATTGAGGATGAAGCTGAAACAATCTACACCGATAAAGATCAAATCATTTATGTGTATTGTAGAAGTGGCAATAGAAGCAAAAGTGCTACTAAAATTCTAAATGATTTAGGGTATACAAATGTCTATGATTTAGGTGGCATCATGAATTGGCCTTATGAAACAGAATAAGAAAAGTTGCTCCTAGGAGCAACTTTTTTAGTTGAGTGGTATTTGTATCATCGGTAAACCCTTCTTATGATTGTAATGTAGGATCTTTGGTGTCACAAAATCATAAGCGGTTTCTGTATTGATATTGTTATCATCTTCTATAATCTGGCCAGAAGAAAAGATGGTATAAATTTTTTGATCAAACAGCTCTAAACATCCATCTTCTATGGCTTGATGACCTCGAATAATAGCATCTAAACCAAAATGAGTGAGATAGTTTTGAAGTTGATTCTCATAAAACTTAAATCGTTTTTTATCTACGACCGGTTGGTTTGCTTGTATGCTTGGATCGCTCCATAAGATACAGTCTCTAATTCTGAACTCTTTATGATCGATAGACTCATCTGTCAGTTGTTTATAATGGGTAAGATACTGGAACTGATCATTCTCATCAGGTCTTGGAATGCCACCATGAACGCCTTTAATAATTGCTTTTTTTGTGATGATAAAGGCACTGACGTTTAGAGTGTTCATTACTTTAAGATAAAGCTCAAGTAGTTCATCTGTAAATTCAGCTTTGGTTTGATGTAAATGGTTTAAGTAAATATAGAAATAGTCCATATCGTCTTCAACTTGTCTTAAATAAAGTGTTACTTCACCATTTTCAATATGTCCAATATCATGATTGCCCATCAATAAGTAAATATAATTGGGGAATAAAGATTTGAGCAGTAGAAGTGTTTGAACTGTTTTAAGATGGTTTTTACCTCTATCAACGTAATCACCAAGAAAAATGAATTTAAAGTTTTCCTTGTTCATAATCTTCTCAAAGAATTGACTTTTATCAAGGATAGAAGAAATGATGTATGAATCTGAATGGATGTCACCAATAAAGTAATAATCACACTCTTCATCTAAATAGTACATATCATGATAGGCATAAGAGCCATTTAACTTTCCACGAAGTTCATTTGTCTTAATGCCTGAGTCGATGATTGAAGATAACGGTTGAGGGATTTCTCTTTCTCTTTTGTGAATTGACAAGACTTCTTCTATTAACGGTTTCTGAAATTCGAGTATTTCTGTTATATCAGGTGACTGAAGGATATCATCGTTATTAGAAATATCACACCAGACGGTATTATTTAATTTAAAAAATTCTATTTTCATTTCTGTAGCAGTTAGAAATGAATTTTGTCTAAATTTATTGATGTTATTCAAAATAGTATCTCCTTTGTTACTCACTAATATATATATATTTATTGCTAAGGTAAAGTCCCTTATGGTATAAATTATAAGTTGTGAGTTAAATAAATTCTACTTAAAGTTTTTTTGATATAATGAATGTTTTTTTATATATGCCTCCACTGAAGAAGGGATCAATTCTTTAATGCTTTCATGATTCATAATATTGGATTTGATATAGCTTGAAGAAATCTCCTTTATTGGAAATTCACAGATATGAACTATAG
>JABXKX010000358.1 GCA_013619035.1 Peptostreptococcaceae bacterium | reverse complement strand
ATTTCATCTGCTATACAACCACATTTTGCTCTTAATAAGAAATAAATATTTTTATCTGATAAGTGATTTAGAGTTTCATAATTTGCTTGACCTTTTGATATGATTAAATCAGAGTCCTCAAATACTTTATTAAACTCTTCTGAGCAGTGGTCTAACATAGTACCTTGTATTGTAGAGCCCGTATCAATAACTTTTAATAGTTTTGTCATGCCTACAGCTTCTGCATCTTCCATAGTTGCATCATTAACAATGGGACCACCTTTAACTACATAAGTCGTTTTGCATTTTGGTAAGAAGGATACTAGAAGTTGATCAAAGACGATTTCACCAGCATTGTCGCTAAGTACCAGTATCTTTTTAGCCTTTTCAACGTCTTCTTTTAATGTATCAGTGGACTCACCATGAATTTCAGAGGTCATACATAACTCAACCGAGTCTTTTACTAAAGATTCATCTATATCATAACCCACACTAAAATCGATGATATTCCCTGCAATACTCAGTCTTACTGCTGTATCAAAAGGTTTATCACTCATAAGTACTTTATCTCTTAAATCCATATCTTCTATCATATTTTGCGCAATTAAATTATGGTCTTTTTTTTCATCTTCAAAAGCATCTGTCACCCCCGAAAGCACTTGCGCATATTCATATACAAGTCCTGTAATCAAAGGTGGTGCCACTTTAAAACTATGTTCTCCTAATGCTTTTAAACCAAAACTGATTATATTTTGTTGCGATACTTCATCATCAGTCATTTTTTTTGCCAAAGTTATGGTCTGTCTTGTCAGACACTCTATACAGTCATATTTTACTTTCATTTTAACCTCTTCTTTAAGAATGATTGGATTAATTCCAGATGACTCTCTACCATATTTTCTGGTAAGTTTTCGAATGAATAATATTTAAAATCCAGTGATTCTTCTTTATTTATTTTAACGGTGCCTGCAAAATCTTCTGTCTCATAAGCAATAACAACACAGTAAAATTCATCTCCATTTTGTACTTTGATAAAGGAATGTGGTCCGGAATGTACTCTAATGTAGTTTACGTAATCCATCATTTATCCTTTCATTTGTTTATTGTAGCAACACTTATACGATTTAGCAATTTCAGTTTAGGTAAATTTATAGTTTATTAACAAAAAAATAAGATATGCAACATATCTTATTTAATAACTTTTTTCAATTAACTCTTTTAGTACTTGAAAAGCACCATACCAAGCATGTTCAAAATAATCTTTTGCTTCACTCCAATTGTCAGAACGTTTCCAACCACTATGTAGTAAAGTTACTTTGGTATCATCCCCTACTTCTGAAAACATAACCACAACTTGAGTTAAAGGATCTGCTTTATTCATAAATGTTTCGAATTGTATTGGACCCTTCCAATCAAAGGATAGATGATTAGGCGCATCAATACTTTGTATCTTACAATCAATGGTGCTGTTATGATTTCTGTCTTCTAGATCCCAAAATAATTCATATGCACCTTCAATTGTAGGATTGATTATTGCATCACTACATAACCATTTGGTTATTAAATCTGGTTCTATGAAATAACTAAACGCAATTTCTTTTTTGACTTTTAATCGTATACTTTTCTCAATAATAGACATAGACACCTCTTTCATTTTTAAAGTTGATATTTTTATAACTATACCCCATATCTATTTACTCAATAAAAATATATTTTAATTCAATTACTCTAATAATTTATCTAGCTTTTGTAAATATATCATTTGTTCTATTTTCTGATTTTCATATTTTTTATTTAAGGCAACAATCGCTTTTATCTGTTTGTACTCGTCATGCTCTAATTCAGTGCGATCTTGGCAGCATCTACATTCTACAATATATATGGCATCAACGTTAGAAAGTGGATTATAGTATTTTTTTATCAGTTTGAATCCCTTATCACATTCACAGACTTCACAACTTGGTGGTATTCTAGTTAATCGCCAATTCCCACCTTTAGTCATCTGATCATTTGCTATATAACCCAGATACTTTTCTTTACTAATCATTATTAGCATACACCCTCCTAAAATTTGACGACTATTATGCTTTGATCATCCATATATTCATTAAACTCTAAAGACCTTTTTTTTGCAACATTACAGATGGTTTCTAAATTTTCCCTTTTGATGTGTTCAATCAACTCTTCTTTTTCAAACCAATCACTGATACCATCACAACAAAGTACAAGTATATCTCCTTTTGTAATCGTTCTGGTTTCAATTTTATGACAAGGGACTATCATTGGAATGAATTGATTCAATGAACTCCATAACATAGGATGCATATGACTTATTTACCCTTCATAAGCTTCTTTATCAAAGAATCCTTGCTCTATCATCCATTCAAACTTTCTTGGCGTTCTAGACAGTTCTTCTACAAGGTTTTCATGAGCAAAATAAATGGGTAAATCACCTAAAGTGGTCGCTGTTATTTTATGATGATCTATTATGGTTACAGCAATGGTACCAAAATGAAGTTTGCCTTTTTCTTGTGAGATATCAATTAACTCATTGTTTATGGTTTTAACCAATCAATCTAAGTACTCTTCTGGTAATAATCCTGATGTTTTATAGGGAAAGTTTACAGCAGTATCTCTACAGAGCTTCGCCATCACTTGTTTACCATCATCTCCAGCACCTGAAGCACCATCTGATAATAATAGTGTAGTTTGATCTTCTGAGACATATATAATATCACCATTAACACCCGATAAACCAACTCTTGATAAACTACTGATCATATGACTCTCCTTTCTTTCCAATGAAGATCATCAATGGTACATATGAAAAAGACCATGTATTTTTAATTGAATATTTTTTCTGGATCAAATGCTTCAATTCTTCTAATTCTTCTTTGGTGAGAAGTGAACTATCATATTGTAAAGCCATCTCTATGAATTCCAGTTGACTCTTCTTTTTATAATCTATGATTTGACTTCTGAAGTCGTCATTATCACTGCATATTAGATAAGGAATAACTTCTAATCGAATGGACTGGAAGCCTAGAGTTGTCATGAGTTTTAATATTTCTTCTGGCGCTTGTTGGTGTTCACATATTGAAACGTCTTCGCATATTTTATCAATAACGTCTCCAATAACTGTCATCAACTCTTTTTCTCTGTCAGTTGCTACATCTGAATCATATTCAATTCTACCTTCATTTCTGACATTCATAACAACAGCTGTACCACCTGGCTTTAGGAGTCTTAAATGTTCTTTTAAGAAAAGTTCATTGGGGACATGTTCAATGACCGTATGAGAAGAAATAAGATCAAAACTATTGTCTTTAAACGGCATTTCTAAGGCATTGCCCTCCACATATTCGAGGTTCTGATGAGCCTTCTTTAGATTACAATAGTTTATAAAGTTTGTATCTAAATCAAGTCCAATAATACCACCCTTATGTTTCTCACTGAGTGCTCTTGTAAAAATCCCTGGACCGCACCCGATTTCCAATACTTTGTCCATATTTTTTAAACCTACTTTTTTTATCCAATTCTCAATAAAATCTTCTGTGAACCTTAATGTTCTTGATAAATTAAGTGTCTCGATACCTTGTACCTTGTTTGACCAATCTGTATTCATTCAGCCTCCTTAATAGTAAGTTTTTACATTTAGAACTAATTTTATCATATAACAAGTTAAGAAACCCATTAAAAATCGAAATTTAAAAAGAGACTAATCAGTCTCTTTTTTAATGCTATATTCAACACCATCTGTTGTATTTCTCAATTCCAATTGATAATGATAGAGTTTTAGTGTATTTGAAACAATGGTTAATCCCAAGCCACTTCTGCCCTTATTACCTTTTACAAAAGGACTTTTAATTTTGTTCAGTAAATGAGACTCTATTGGTGGTCCATCATTTTTAATAATTATATCTGGACCTAATGAGATTGTTATTTTAGATTTAGCATATCTTAAATTATTCGAAATAATATTTTCAATAATCCTATGCCAAGACTCTTCATCACCGACAATGGTATGTTCACCGCTAACGGTTATTTCAATTTGATCTTCAAGATTTAAAAGGTTTGAAACACTTCTGAAATGTTCACTCAAATGGAGTGTTTTCATCTGAACGTTGTTTCTAGATAAGTAATCCACTTTACTGATAATCAGGATATCTTTTGTTAAGTTTTCCAATCGACCTAATTCTTGAATTAAGATTCTTATGGTTTCTTCTTTACTACCACTTGGATACTGTTCGTGAGCCATGGCGTCTAAATACCCCTGCATCACCATTATAGGTGTCTTCAATTCATGTCCTATAATCTGAAAGTTTTCGGCTTGTTCTTCTTGTATCAGATGTAATTGTTTACTCATCCGATTCATTGCTTCGCCTAATCTGCCTATTTCATCATAGGGTTCTATAGAAATTTTGGTATCAAATTGACCACGTCCAACTTTTGAGGTCCCTTCTTCTAATTCTTTTAACCTTAAACTAATTTTTCTGAAAACGAAAAAGAGAATCACAATTGTTAAACCGATTAAAACTGATAAACCTACAATAAAAATAGTCATAATGGATTGAGTTAGTTCTAAACTATAAGACTCTGAAATATAGGATAGCAGGTAGAGCTTAGCATCTTTAGGCACTCTATATTTTTCAATCATAGTCAAGTTCTTAACCGGGACTATCGCATAAAATATTTTTTCTGATCCAAAATTAGATTCACCTTGTAAAGGCCATACTGTATTGCCAATAAGACCTTCTAATTCAAGGCTAACAGCTGTCTCATCATCATGGAAAAATTTAAATTTGCCATTATTGGTTTCAAATAGATAAACACTTTGAACACTTTTATTGGGTTTAAATACAGTCTCTAAATCTTGTTTCGGAGATGGTTTTACCAAATCAGGTGATTGAATTTTCTCTTTTGTTGTCAGTGCTTTTTCAACAGAATTGTTATATAATTCCAATTCTCTATTAAGTATTTTAAAACTGTCATTTCTAAAATATGTCTCAATAACATTTTTGGAAATACCAACAACTGTAAAACTAATTATAATAAGCGGTATTAAAATGAGTAACATATTTTTCTTGAATAAGTTTTTAACCTTCATGACCACACCATCTATAACCAAAACCATATACCGTTTCAATTGGCAGATGTTCTGATTTCTTTCGTATTCTTCTTATTAGGTCATCTACCACTCTATCGGTTCCAAAGTAATCATTGCCCCAAACCATTTCCAGTATTTGTTCTCTACTAAAAGCTTGATTAGGATGGTTTGAAAACATGGCAATAATATCATATTCTTTGCTGGTTAAATCCAATGGTTTACCAGAATCGAATACCATTCTTTTAATATAATCAATTGTTAATAATCCAAAATTCTTTTTATCGTTATTCTTCTTAACGGAACCCATCAATCGATTGAGTCTTATACTGAGCTCTCTAGGTAAGAAGGGCTTAGTTATATAATCATCACTACCGATTTCCAGTCCTAATAATTTATCTATTTCAGAATCTCGTGCTGATATAATCACCACCACCTGTTCGGAATCATTGGCTTTTAACTTTTGTACTAAATCCAATCCAGAACCATCTGGTAAATTGATATC
The DNA here is from genome assembly GCA_013619035.1 of Peptostreptococcaceae bacterium. The sequence goes on along the minus strand of JABXKX010000358.1, from coordinate 1,154 downwards.
TACGATCCACGCATCTACAGAATCATGTATGCACAGCATAGCTTCACTCATTGTAAAAAAGGTCCTTACATCGTACCCTTCTTGTTTTAATGAAAACGACAACAAGGTGTTTAAGTTTTCTTCATCTTCAACTAAATAACACAACATAATTACTTTCACTCCTTTTTTACATTATAACATCTATGTTTTTGAAACGATAGAAAAAGAGACTTTCGCCTCTAACTCTAGTTGTCTAAATTTCTTGAACCAGGAGCAGTTCTGTTAGCTCCATCCATGTTTCTACCCATCTCAGGTCTTTCAATGTTCACACCCATTGACTCTAAATATGTGTTGATATCTTCTTTTGATGTACCATCAGCTTTCATTTGTTCTAATATTTCTTTTGTCTCTTCATCTACATCAAATGGTAATGGTTTTTCTGTTCTTTCTGGGAATTCAAAACCCTGTGACTCTAAATAGTCTTTAATCTCTTCTTTGGTTGCACCATCTTCTTTCATTTGATCTAAAACTGCTTTTGTCTCTTCATCTATATCAAATGGTAATGGTTTTTCTGTTCTTTCTGGAAACTCAAAACCCTGTGACTCTAAATAGTCTTTAATCTCTTCTTTGGTTGCACCATCTTCTTTCATTTGATCTAAAACTGCTTTTGTCTCTTCATCTAAATCAAATGGTAATGGTTTTTCTGCTCTTTCTGGAAACTCAAAACCCTGTGACTCTAAGTAAGCTTTAATCTCTTCTTTGGTTGCACCATCTTCTTTCATTTGTTCTAAAACTGCTTTTGTCTCTTCATCTAAATCAAATGGTAATGGTTTTTCTGCTCTTTCTGGAAACTCAAAACCTTGTGACTCTAAATAGTCTTTAATCTCTTCTTTGGTTGCACCATCTTCTTTCATTTGTTCTAAAACCGCTTGTGTCTCTTCGTCTACATCAAATGGTAATGGTTTTTCTGTTCTTTCTGGGAATTCAAAACCCTGTGACTCTAAATAGTCTTTAATCTCTTCTTTGGTTGCGCCATCTTCTTTCATTTGTTCTAAAACCGCTTGTGTCTCTTCATCTATATCAAATGGTAATGGTTTTTCTGTTCTTTCTGGGAATTCAAAACCCTGTGACTCTAAGTAAGCTTTAATCTCTTCTTTGGTTGCACCATCTTCTTT
>JABXKX010000292.1 GCA_013619035.1 Peptostreptococcaceae bacterium | reverse complement strand
ATCTCACGCTCCTAAAAGAACATACGTTCTTACCAATATATGTTTATTATATCCTGAAGTGTAAAATTGTACAAGTCTGATTTTTCCATCATTTATATGCATTTTGCTCTGCAAAACAACAATTCATCACCCAGCTATAGAGCAAGGTGTCTTCTTGTTGAATTCGATAAAATTCCTTTAATCCTTTTATAATTTTTACCATTTGTGAATTTTTTAAAACACCCACCTCATGACAAGAGTTTAAAAGTTCTCTAATGCATCGGCTTATCGTACAACAACCATATATCGTATTTACCTCAATATTATTTTCGTTTTAATACAACACTTTTTATGAACACGTTTTGAATAAACATAATTACCACCTAAAGAAGTATAGTTAAAGCCAACTTAATCAATTGATTTTCAGTAAAAAGTGTAATCATAATATATTGAAACCGAAATATTATTCATGCAAACTCCCTATATTGAGTGATATAGTTATAAAAACTTCATGTTTTTTTCTCGACTTCTATGTTTCCGGTTTTGATCATAACTCTCCCAATACACTCTTTTTTCATTGTATTGTGTTCGAGCTTCTTTTTCCTCATCACTGTAGCCTATTAAAGCTATACCAAGAGGGGTAACATAGTCCGGCAGATCTAAATAATCCGATATAGGTTTCATTGCACTTGGTTGCGGATGCAACCCAATCCAAACAGATCCCAATCCCTTATCAGTTGCAGCGAGTAAAATATTTTCCATTGCCGCACTACAATCCTGTACCCAGTATTTTTTCAGGCCACCTTTAGCAAGCTTCATATTGCCACAAACTACAATTGAAGCAGGTGCATTGTAATTTCCGAAATATAGGTTTTCTCTTAGCGAATCCATATTTTCAGTTATCACTATGAATTCCCAGGGTTGATTATTACAAGCGGTTGGTGCAGCCATCCCAGCTGCCACCAAATATCTCAGAATTTCTTTGTCCACTGGTTTTTCCTTATATTTTCTAACACTTCTTCTTTTGAATATGATGCTATTACGATCCATTAAGACTCCTCTTTAAGTCAAGTGTTTGTTTTCAACACTTTTAACTTCCTTCTCTTCTATAATTAACTCTAATCTACCTAATCATAGTGACTATACATGTGCAGATTTGAATTTTTCTCACAACAAAAACAGTAGTGTCATTTTATAGACTGTAACTAACTCACTCAAATATAGCAGTCGAACCTCTTTCTAACAGGGTCTTGCCCCAAACTTCTATCGCTCATCTTTTACTATATGTGAGTCCCTTTATGCTCGTATCCAGGGTTATACCCTAATGGAGAAAATACGGGATCGTCACCTTTGTCATTTATATTTCTTCATAACATATCTCATTATCTACTATTTATGAAACACATTCTCTTGTCTTATATATTACTATTATTAAATGTTAGCTTCACTTATGCGGTTTGTAGAAACTCTACTGGGCGTATTATATCTGAAAGCATTTTTTCTTCGTCATAGGCTATATTTTTTGTTACTATCACATATATTATTCTCAGTAATTTTCTAGCTAAAGCCATTATTGCTTGTTTGCCTTTAAGTTGATTTTTACGACGTTCTGTAAAGTATTTATACAACGCTTTGAAAGCTTTATTTGTTGCTAACATACTAAAAATAACTTGATATAAAAATTTTCGTAAATCACTACGTCCACGTTTACTGATAGTTGTTCGACCTTTCTTCTTACCTGAACTATTTTCAATTAATGATAAACCAGCCATTTTTATTAATTGATTAGCGTGATCATAATTACGAATGTCACCAAGTTCAGAAATAATACCACTAGCCGTTGTTAAACCAATACCTTTTATTTCAAGAAGTTTATGTACCTCCGGTAGACGACTGCAAATACCTTCTATCTTAGATTCTAAAGCGTCCATTTCAGCTGTTATTGCTTCATATTGCTTAAGCAAGTATTTTATTTCTTCTTTTGCGATTTCAAGGCCTTCAGTAGTGGCAATACTTTCTTTAGCTGCATTTACAAGTTTTACAATTTTTCTTAGACCTACACCGCACCTAAGTTTACTCGGCAAACTATTGTAAATTTCATCTGCGCCTACTTTAGTTAATACAGCAGGAAATGTATAATTTTTTAGAATCCTTATAAATGATTTTGATTCCCAATCCTTATATGCAACCTGATATTCTGGAAAATAGCGATCTAACCAATTATGTGATTGATTTTTTATACGTATTAAATCCTTAACCATAATTTGTCTAAGATTTTTAGCATTACGTAAGCTTTCATAGTCGCCACGCAATAAATTTGGTTCTGAAAATCGTGCATCTTTTACTAATTGAGCTATAATTTTCGAATCTTTAAAATCAGTTTTAGTTTGACTGTTGTCATCCAGTTCTTTAATTTTCTTCACATGCATTGGATTAACAGTTACGACTTGAATATTATTTGATTTTAAATACCTAGCCAAATTTATCCAATAGGGACCTGTTGGCTCTAAACCTATAATTAAAGTTTCCTTTTGATGCTCTAGCATCAACTCACCAATCCAAGTACCTAAATCAGAGAATCCTATAAAGTTATTATTAAAAGTAATTGCCTTACCGTACTCTATACCTCGAAAGTCTTGTGCTCTTGCTACATGAAAATTCTTTGATACATCAATTCCTACGATTAGTATTTTCTCAGTAATTTGATTAAGTTTATCAGTCTTGCTATAATTCATTTGAATCCTCCTCTTAATAAGATTGTTAGTTTTGTGATTACTACTATTATATCTTATTGAGTTGTGAGGATTCTTTCATTTTAACTATATCGCAAGAAGCTTGTATAATAAAACTATAGTAGATTAATTACTTGTTTCATCCACGTACAATATACTTTTGATTCTTTATTATTTCTCCAAACATAGTTATTCCATCCATATTATATATTTTTAAGCACTTCCATATATACGAATTCTTTTGAGTGATAATTATCTAAAATAAATGTTTTTAGATACTCTGAGTAATCATCACTCTGATTGCTTCTTTTTGCCCAAGCGACCTCTGTTGCCGCATTTAATAACAATCCTTTATGGAGGGTCTTTTTATCAATTATTTCATCTTTATGATAACCGTTTAAGTAATGATGGGTAAATAAAACCGCATTCTTTGTCATCACTGACGTCGGATAATCGGTAGGATCAACTATAAAGTTAATGGTACGCGCTATATCTAAAATAGCAGGTCCTATTGACGGTTCTGCCCAGTCTAGAACTTGTAGCGTTCCATTTTTAATCATCATATTATAAGGCATAAAATCACCGTGTAATAACGATTGTTTTAGAGGTAAACTGGCCAACAACTCCAATAACCATGTATTTACTTCTTCTGAGAAAATTGTATTTCTAGTTAAAAAGCTCTTAAAGAACGATTTACATTTATTCAGTTCACACAGTTCTGGTGTTATTTCTTTATCATGAAGTATCCTATGTGTTTGTCCTAATTGTTTGGCGTAATTCAGTAAACGATCTGCATTGAGTTCGATTTCTTCTTGAAAAAGCACTCCCTCAATTTCCTCCATGGTATAACCCCGTCTTGAGTCAACTGTCATCTGTTCATATACTTTAGGTGCAAATTCTGTTGTATCGCCTAGATGCTTCGCTGTATGGTACTCTAAAAAAAAGTCTTCTTGATCAAACATGTCTTCTCTAAACAGCTTAAGGACTTTTCCTTCTTTAATTCTATATACTTCTGAAGTTTCACCTTCTCCAATTTTAAACATAATTATCTCCCTAAATCTGATTAAAGATTTTATGAATATTTTCTCTTTGATCACCATGATGTGTATCTATGGATAAATCATAAGACATATTCTTATGTACTATGTTTATTTGTTCCTTAGCCTGATCAAGACGCCTATCGCCTCTTTCTTGTTCCCTTAAAACAAGAACGTCTTCTGGACAATATACACCAACCTGTAAAATAGGATACGCTTGTAAAACATTAAAGAAATCTTTTCTAGACTCTTCACAATCGAACACTGTATCTACAACAACACTAACGCCACTATCTGAAAACATCGCTATATTCCTATGAAAATAATGATACGTCTCAACTGGTATCAATCTTTTATCATCTCTGGCTTACACTAAGTCAATAAAGTAAGCATACTCATCAACACTTAAGTGGAAATACTCAGGTGATTTTTTAATGATTTCTTTTGCCGTCGTTGATTTGCCTGAACTTGACGTCCCGTTTAATAAAATGATATGTCCTTTTTTGTTATTTGTAATTTTCATCTATTCTCCAAATTTTCTTAAATATAACTCAATTGGTTTTTCATAAACAACAGGTTTGTTATTCTTATCCAAGTAATGATAATCACAAGTTTGTTTCTTAATAAACTCATTAAATCCCCAAGCGTTATATATGCTATATAATTTTTCATAATCATCATTATCAATACCTATGCTAACTTCCGAAAAACCTTTCTCACAAATACGCTTAAGTACAGTCTTCATGAGTTTGCTCGAAAGGCCATTTCCTTGATAATCTTTATGAATTCTAAGAGCACATAGATAAGCTCTTTTAAAGCCATCTGCTTCATCTTTATCTTCTGAATCCCAGAAAATATAAAGTTCACCAATCAGTTGATTTGAAGCATGTTCTATAGTCCAAAACTCAATCGTTTCACTTTTCATACCTTCAATAAAATAATGATATGTATTTGAACAACTATAATCCCATAAGGATTCTAATTCTGAAACGCTACCTCTTCTAATTTTCATACAGACCTCTTTCAATAAGAATATTGTCATTAGTAATGATAGTAATCAACATTTAAAATCGTGCCAATTTAGTGGTGTTATCTCACCATTTTCCCAATCTTTTCTTGTCACACCATAACCTATCGCATCATAGACATCTCCGTTTCGACATGTCCAAGCTTTTCTATAATGTGATTCTTTAACAAAACCACATTTATTAAAAACACATCTCATAGCAAAGTTATCTTGCCTTGTATTACCTTCTATTCTATCAATATCAGAATAGGTACCAAAGATATAATCAACCATCCATTTAATCGTTTTAGTACCTAAGCCCTTCCCTTTATACGCACTAGAAATTCTAACATCAAACAAAGGCGTGCCATCATCTAAATCATATATTCTTACAAATCCCATAATGGTATTTTCATCAGATTTAACCCAAAATGTTTTACAGCCTTCATCCATATAGTAATTGTTATCATATGCTGCTCTAATTCTGTCAGGATCTGCTTTTGACGTTGCATGGTATGTCCAAGTATCTGAAGTCATGAACTTTATCATGTCGTCAATATCATGGTTAAAAGCTTCATAGTTAATTTTCATATATTGTCTCCTTGGAATATTAGCACAACTCTTTAATGTACTCTTCTATAATAGGAATCCGTTTAACATATGTCATAATCTCCTTAAGAGTAGAAATCACCTCTTTAGTCCCTAATAGTTGTTCTTCTTCATTAGAACTCTCAATACCTAAAGATCTCTTTATGTTGTAATCCAACCATTTTAATTTCCCGTCATTTATAGCATACAAAGAATCTGCCATTTTAGATAAATCAATCCCTTTCATCTCAATATATGCTTGTATCACACTTTGAAATTCTAGTTTGTTTCGTCCACCACTAGACCAATATAAAGCCACTTCTAAAAGTTCTAAGGCGTCATTAACAGGTCCGGCAGATTCCCAATCAATAACCAAAGGTTCCTTAGATTCTAACCACATAACATTTTTAGGATCTAAATCTCTATGACTAATCACATTACTGTGATTGTTTTCTAAGGCATTAATAGCTTTTGATTCTATAATCTTAATTTGTTCTAAACTTGCACTAAATTCATCAAACCATATGGATTTAGAGGCTAGAGGAATATACCGATCCCAATCGATAGAATCAACTAAGATACTCTCCTCCTTAACTATCTCATAATTCAGAGTATGTATTTTCTCTAATAAAGCACCTATTCTATGACATACCGATTGATCAATATGCTCGCTCTTTAATGTTTTTGCTTCTATCCATGGAAACACAAGATAATGTTGATTACGACAATGATGTACCACTTTTTCATTAAACTCTAAAGCAGGAACTGAGTTGATACCATTATTATAAGCATGTCTTGCAAATGCTTCAGAATATATATAATGTCCCATTGCAGGTTCTCTTTTCATAATAATCGGATTCAAAGCTTTCACTGCATAGCATTTATCATTTGTACTGACTTTATACATATGATGAAGTAAACCTCCGGTCACTCTCATTGGTTCTTCTATAACATCACCCAGTTTTAGTTGTTGAAATAATTCTAGTATCTTGTCCATCAAATAATCACCTTTTCTTTTGCCTTAATATCTCTTCTTACATCAAAATACTTGAGAGGATTTGATCCACAAGTATTATGCTTGTATTTTGCCACATTCACTTTCAACCCAAATATGAGTTGGTATTTCGTCTACTAATTCAAACCCTAAAGAACATGCGAGTTTTCTTGACTCCACTCGATATGGCCAAGTACACCAATCTGGTTCAACACCATTATTTAAAAGCTCATTTATCAGTTTGAATGCAGCTTCCTTTGCATATCCTTTGCCTCTGTACTCTTCCTCTGTACCAACGTTAATCTCAGCATGTCCTTTACCCAACATAAATCCAGAGCAAAAACTCACACTTTTTTGGTCTATATAAATTCTACTTACGGGATATTCCTTTTGAGAGGCATTCTCTTTTTCAAAACAAAT
>JABXKX010000388.1 GCA_013619035.1 Peptostreptococcaceae bacterium | reverse complement strand
CCTTTACATAATACTCATAATTATATTGATTCAACTTCTGAGTTAATTCTTCTATTCTAACTTTCATTTAAAGTATGACCTCCAACGGTGCAAAATCTATTTGTAATTTCTTAATCCCTTTATTGTCAAAAGCAATCGTTAATACATCACCCGATTTTGAAATAATCATACCATTTCCAAAAACCTTATGACGTACCTTTGTACCTGCTTTTAATGCTGATTTATCCGTATTCCCAATCGCTTTTGTTTGTATTTGACTCTCAGTTTTTGCTTTGTCTTTGATCATATCCATCGTCAAACCAAAACTAATTTTCTTTCTCTTTTGAGCAACTTCTACATCACCAAAACACTCTTTTGGAATTTCGCTAATAAATCTCGACACTTGGTTCACTTGAGTTTTACCAAACATCGTACGACTGACAGCATGTGATATACAAAGCGTTTCTTCAGCTCTAGTAATCCCAACATAAGCTAAACGTCTTTCTTCTTCTAAAGCCATCGGATCTTCAATAGATCTGAACGATGGGAATATACTCTCTTCTACACCTACTAAAAACACATGCGGAAACTCTAAACCTTTTGCACTGTGAAGCGTCATCATTGCTACAGTATTATAATCTTCTTCCATACCATCGATATCAGATTGTAAACTCGTCACAGCTAAAAATTCATCCAAGTGTCCCGTTTCAGCCGATCTTTCAAATTCAGCTGTTGCAGATACCAATTCCTTGATATTATCAATTCTAGATAGAGCTTCTATTGTATTTTCTTCTCTAAGCAATTTTAAGTAATTCGTGTAATCTAGAACACTTTCTAAAAGTTTGGTAACGCCAATATCAAACATTTTGGCTTTATGTTTTTCTATAATATCTAAAAACTCATTTAAGTTGTTATGAATCTTAGTTGAGAATTCTTGTCTCTCTATAGCAACTGAAATCGCATCATAAAGCGTATCATCTTCATCTCTAAGTTCTTGTAATCGTTCTATAGTCTTAGCACCAATACCACGTTTTGGTACATTTATAACTCTTAGTAAACTGATTTCATCTTGTTGGTTTAAGATAACTCTTAAATAACCTAATAAATCTTTGATTTCTTTTCTATCGTAGAATTTCAATCCACCATAGATTTTATAAGGAATCTTTAATTTTCTAAATGCATCCTCAAATACACGAGACTGTGCGTTAGTTCGATAAAGTATGGCATTTTCATTATAGTTAACACCACTATCAAATCTACTCGATATTTTACTCGCTACAAAACCGGCCTCATCGTATTCATTTGAAGCTTGATAATAAGAAATCGGCTCACCAGATGTATTGTCTGTCCAAAGTCTTTTATCTTTTCTCATGGTATTATTTTTGATGACTGCATTGGCTGCATTTAAAATTACTTCAGAAGAACGGTAATTACGCTCTAACTTAATTGTTTTTCCATTTGCAAAATCATTTTCAAAATCATTGATATTTCTAATATCAGCACCACGCCAACCGTAAATAGATTGATCTAAATCTCCAACCACACAAAGATTCTTATGTAAGTCGGAAATGGTTTTAATTAATATATATTGAGCTTTGTTTGTATCTTGATACTCATCTACAAGCACATATCTAAATCTAGTTTGATAATATTCTATAGCAGAAGGACTGACTTGTAAGATTTCAATGGCTTTTAATATAAGATCATCAAAGTCCATAGCATTATTGGCTTTAAGTTTTGCTTGATACAAATGATAAACTTTGATTGCTGCATTATAAGAAAAATCACTACTATTTTGTTTTTCGAATTCATCGGGTCCAATCATGATGTTTTTAGCATCACTGATTTTTGCAATAATTGAACGATCAGTAGTTTGTTTATCATTGATGTCCAATTCTTTCATACATTGTTTAACGAGTGTTTTTTGATCTGAGGTATCATAAATAACGAAATCTGAACTGTATCCGATTTCATCAGCATGCCTTCTTATAATTCTGACACATATAGAGTGAAAGGTTCCAACCCACATCCCTTCAGCAACATCACCTACTAAATTATGAATTCTATTTTTCATTTCTTTAGCTGCTTTATTCGTAAATGTGATTGCTAAAATCTTACTTGGAAACACTTGTTTCTCTTCTAATAAATAGGCAATTCTATGAGTTAAAACTCTCGTTTTCCCACTACCAGCCCCAGCCATTACCAAAAGAGGTCCTTCAGTTGTTACAACAGCTAAACGCTGCATTTCGTTTAATTTACTTAAATCCATTCTCTTCTCCTTGCCACGAATATACGTTCCTAATATTATAGCATTAATCACAAAAAAAATTAAGGGGGAACATCCCCTTAAAATTCATTTACAATCTTTAGTTTAAGCATACAAATTCAGTAATAGACCTTCAATCTCACCAATTTTACCAAGTAAACGTATACTTGATTTTTCTTGTTGTAAGAGTTCTTCTGTTAAATTAATCATTTTTTCATCAATCATAGAGACCATACGCATCACTTTTGATCGACCGGCACGACCATGTCCTCTTCTCTCAACAACTTTTAAACCAAAGTTTACAGCCTCTTCTACAAATGATTTCACCATTTCTTTATAAGCAACTAAGATTTCAACATCTCTTTTTTCAGAGAGTTCTCGACCTTTTTTTTTGATATCATCAAACATTTCATCTAATTGATGTCTTTCGTTATCTTCTTCTGTTAAAGCGAGTATTTCATTAAACCCAACAGTAGGCTCACTCCTATTTATTTTTTTTTGACTTGTAGCAGTAGTCTTCTTAATACCGCGTACTTTCATACTATTCCCTTTCTGCTTTATCTATCATCTCAACAACACAACTGATTAACTCAAATATCTGAGGTGGCACATTTTCCCTTAGGTCCATATCAATCAGCTCTTTTAATTTATTTGGGTCCTGCTCTATAGAAACATCAGTGTCTTTTAATTCTTCAATAAGACCCACCGCTATATTTATTTTATCACTATGTTCATATTCTTGCTCATATAATTCATATTTACTTTTCATAATCTCACTTCAAATCCTTCCTTAACAGATGGTTTAGTTTCTTTTTCTTTATGAAGTGGCTCAAATTTAATATTGGAAGTTGTAAATCCAACCTCTTCTAGTCGTTTTAAACTTTCATCTACATAAGGTTTCATTTGCTGTTCAAGATTCTCATTATCATTTTTTATGGTCACATTAACTTGTCCATTGTTAACATCCACTAGAACACCAGTATCTCCTAGTTTATCTAAATGAATAACAAAATACAAGCGACTATTTTTCCAATCAATTTTTTGATTGTCCTTCTTAGCATTTACATGTACTTTTAAATGTTTTACATCATTATTGATATTAATTGGTACATTAAATAACAACTGTTGTTTATGAGATTTGATTTCAAGCTTATTCATAAGCTGTTGTCCAGTCAGGTTTTCTAAGGTATCTTTTGCTTGTACTCTCTGCTCAGCAGTTTCTTCTAATTTCAAAAGTATTGCTTTCATATTTGCTGGCGCCTTGAGTTCTTTACCTTCTTTAGATAACAATTCAGAAACTTCTGCTTCGTGATTGATCCCCATACCTCTGAGTGTTTCTAATACTGCTCTAGGGCTAACTTGCATATTACTCTCAATCTTAAATGGAACAGATTTAATGAGTTGTTCATCATATAGTTTTTCTATCAAAACATCTTTCGCTACACCATATATTTTTTGTTTAACCGGTCTATAATTGATTTGACTGACACGCTCTTTAACTTCTTTAATTATTTTAATTGCCTTTTCTGGTTCTTTATCTAAAAATTCCCTAGCTTTTTCTAATTCTCCACTAGAAACTAATAGATCTCTCTCCGTTTTTATATCCGTATATAAAGGGACATCGGTTTTCATAATAATATGATCTAATTTATCAATGACTAGAGACAACACTTCTTTCATTGCTATGGGTTTCGGTGATTCAATTATTTGATTTAACTGTGAGTCTATCCCTTTCTGATACATATCGAAGGTTTGTTTGGTCTCAGCCATCTTAACAGTCATTTCAGTTTCAATCAGTTTCCTTACAGGCAATTTCGTTTCTAACAATTCGGGTTCTATTATTGGCGCAATCCACTCTGCTACTTCTTCTATACTTTCACTTAATGCTTCAAAAATTTCTTCTATAATCTCAAATGGTTCATCTGTTTTTTCAAAATATAAACTTGATTCAACAACTTTTTCAGTTTTCGCCTCTTTAGGTTCGTCTTCTACTGCAGGTGATTCTATCGAGTTTTCCAATATTTCAGGTTCTGATTTAGATTCAACCGAAATCTCTGATACCTCTTTTTCAGGAAATAGAAGTTCTGTTAATTTCCCTTGAATCATGACTTTCGTAGCACTCTCTAATGACATACCTGCATCTAGTAAAGGTTTCAATTCCGCTTTCATTTCTTTAGATAAGGTATTATACACTTTTCTAACCGGCATTTCAGGCAATACATCTTTAATGTCAATATCGGTGTGCATGGCTGTATGTACTGCTTTCAGATTTTCTTTTGTTATTTCGATATCTTTTTCAAGACTGGTTTCGACCGTCGCTAATTTACTTTCAAGATCTCCTTTTGTTTCACTTAAAAAAACTTTAACTTCTTCCATTTTTTCAGCAGTTAAAGGTTCACCATTTTTATCAAAGATTTCTTTAATTTTTTGTTCTTCATATGAGTAGGCCGTAGTTGGCTCTTTTTTTTCTATTACACCTTGTTGAGTTTGCTTCATTTCAGGAAATATTTTACTTAATATTTTCATTTCTAGACTCCAATCTTTTCTCTACTATTTATATCGGCTAGAAAAGTTGCTTTCATTATTTTTTTTCTTCATTTTTTGTTTAAACTCTGAAATATTGGGTAATAAATATAATGGCATAGTCATATGCTAAAAAAAGCAAATTATGCGAAAACATAAGGCGCAAAACTAAAGGGTCTAAGTTATGATTATCATTCACTAGATATTAAATGATATCCAAAATGATGACTTAATATGATCGCCAGTTACCAAAAGCTTTTCAGAAATAGCAACGTATATGAAAATATACCGCGCAAAACTCTAGGATCTAAACATATTTTACACACCTTATCTTATATAATAGATGTAATATCAAAATATATTAATAAGATAATAAGATATGCAGGACAGCCAGTTGCCGAGAAAAGCTCTTTTGCCAACAAAAGCCCTCAAATGAGGGCTTTAATTTTTTTTGGTTTTACTACCACTCTATATCAGTTTTATTATTTATTGGTTTCCGTTAGCATTTAACCACTTCATTAAATATTTAAACGAACATAATTATTATGAACATGAAATGACAAAGCCTGTAAAAACTTTATTTTGATCCTCATTATCAACCATCATTTCTGGATGCCACTGAACAGCAAGAACAAACCGTTCTGATTCCTTTAATTCAATCGCCTCTATAAGACCATCTTCAGAATATGCTGTAGCTACTAATTGATTTGCCAACACGTCAATGGCTTGATGATGATAAGAATTAATTCTTATAGTATCGGTTTTAAAAATATCACTTAATCTAGATTCCCTACTTATATCAATTGAATGTACATCACAATTCTTTGGTGAATTTAGAAACAAATGATTATTCAATCCAGCTTTACTTAAATCAGGATGAATTGTACCACCTAAAGCCACATTTAAAACTTGACACCCTCTACAAATACCTAAGATAGGCTTTGATGTTGACTCAATCAAATAATTCATCAATGTGATTTCTTGAGTGTCGCGTTGTAAACAAACTTCACCTATTCCATCAGCAAATGGCTGTTGATAGTGATGTGGACTTATATCATTTCCTCCTGAAAATAAGACCCCGTCTACCTTATCAACCAATGCTTTGATATCATCAAAATCCTCTAATAAAGGAATGATGACAGGAATCCCTCCAGCTCTTTCTATAGCTTCAATATAATCACTTGCTACCAAGTGCCATGTTTGTCCTTTTGCTCCAAGCTTGGTTATAGAACCAATTGTTTCATCGACTGAAAAGTTTGTTGTTATTCCTATAAACGGTTTCATTAATACTCCTTAATAAACTAAATTCGATTATTCATTTACCGCTTTTTCATGTTCTGAATCAGCCGGTAAAATTGCTTTTTCTACAATTTGATTCATTTATCTCTTTTTTTATTTTCGGCGATTTTCAGATGTCTTTATAAGAAAATATCACATCCGATGAACATTGTCAATATTCAGACAATTTCAGTTGTTGAAGCATCTCATTTCATAACTTCTAATTCTCGACTAACTGTTAAAATTATGCAATATAAGATATAATACTCAGTGAAACATATTTTACGAAAGAGAGTATATTATGAAAGTTAAAATAGGATTTTTTATAAGTAAACCATATGAGGATATAATAGATAAGATTACTCAGGAAATGCAAGATTTCTGCGAAATTATCTATTTCCGTAATGAGCAAACCGATAATATTGTGAACACATACAACGAATATCTCAGCAAAGTTGATGCTTTCGCTTTTAGTGGATTACTCTATTATTTAGAGTTAACCAATGAAATTAGTACACCTGAAAAGCCTTGTTTTTACTTAGATGAAACTAACACTGATATCACTCAGATATTTATGAATCTACTCTTAAAAAATAGAAACATCGATTTTTCTAGAATTTTCATTGATATGGCGGGAGAAGAAAACAATTATCTAAACATTAAAGAGATTCTAAAAGATGAACCTAAACCCATTTTTAATAATCTTACTTATGATCATCCAAGAAC
>JABXKX010000619.1 GCA_013619035.1 Peptostreptococcaceae bacterium | reverse complement strand
GTATCAATTGTATTTAATTATACTCTTAGTAGCAATTTAAAAACGTCTATCTCATTATCTGAAACTTTAGAGGTAGAATTACGAGAAAGCGACTTAGATAATGATGCATTAGAATTAGAAGTATCTTCCTTAGCTGAAGATATGAGTAATGTTAATAAACAACTTCAAGGTAAAACCGAAGCCTTAAAACTTATTGATGACAAGTTGGAAGCTGATGGAGAGATTCTCGAAAGAATTGACGAATTAATAATTGAAAATAGCAAATTGAGAAAAGAACTCAATGCAGTAGTTTTAGAATTAAAAACATTAGAAGAGGAAAACTCTAAAAAAATAGAGGGAGTTACTTTAACAGAAACTCAAATCGAACGATGGGATAGGGATATACAAGATATATTAGAATTATTAGATGCTAGGATATCTGTATTAGAAGATGGTATAAGTAGTTTGCCAATTTTAAGTATTGAAAGGATCATGGTAAAACAAGAAATTGACTTTTTAGAAACAACATACTTAAATATTAAACAACTTAAAAAAGATATTATAGATGAATAATCTATTTGTTAAATATATAGATAGCTTTGGTATTAGAAGAACGATTACAGACATAGTGGAAAATACCATATGAATTTAATAACAAGTCACATAAGTCTACAAACGATAAAGATTAAACTTTCAATAGTGTTGTAGGAGACTACAATGCTCATATCAAAGAGATTAAAACCACACTCATCAGTAGTGTGGTTTTTTTATGTAAATGGATTCTGATACTCAGGTTTTCTATATAGGACACTTTCGAAAGAAGTGTAGCTTGTTTGGCGATGCGTGGTGTCTCATAATGTTAGTTAGACACTGCGTCCCACTTAAATTATGTCATCAAGTATATTTTAATAATCAATTGAAAAGTATATTAAGAATGCGCGAAAGGAGTTTGATATATGGAAAGTAAAAAAGATAACCTTAGGGAGCTTAAACAGAAAAAAAATATTTTAGGAAAGATATCTGGATTGTTTATAGACAGATATAGAGCTGTTTATCTAATACTGTTGGCTGTATTTATTGTTGGATGGATGTCTTATAGTGAGTTGCCGAGGGAAAATATGCCTGAGGTTGAATCAAATATTGTTACAGTAACGACTACTTATATGGGGGCGTCCCCAGAGGATGTTGAGAAAATGATTACTAATCCGTTGGAAGAGGCTCTATCAGGTCTTGAGGATTTAACAAATTACTCATCGGTTTCAGCATCTGGTTATTCGATGATTACTCTTGAGTATGAGTATGGAATTTCTATGGACGACGCTATGGTAGAAACAAAAAATGAGGTTAAGAAAGTTAACTTACCAGATGATGTCAATGAACCAGAAGTATGGCATATGAAGACAACAGAAATCCCGATTCTGACAATGTCTATCACAGGGAGTTCCGATCTAGCATCAATAAGTGCTATTGCAGATGATTTGAAAAACTCTTTTGAGACAGTAAAAGGGATTGATTCAGTAGAAGTTAGCGGAGGAACAGAATCTATTGTGAACATCGTCGTTAAGCCGGCTAGATTAGAAGCCAGCGGAATAACGATTAATGATATCATTCAATCTATTAACGGTGTTAATGTTGGTATGCCAGTTGGTAAGACTTCTTTGGATGGACAGGAATTTAATGTCCGAGTAGATGAAGAATTTAACAGTGTAGAAGAAATAAAGGATGTTATGATCCATTCTTCAGTAGGAACTATGCAGTTACGGGATATAGCGTCTGTAAAGATTATTGATGATGAGAGCGATACCATCTCTAGGACATATCGTAGTGGAAATGGTTCAGGGACTACACCGGTAGTTTATATGGAAATTTATCGTGATAATGGGGCAGATACAATTGGTCCGGTTAATGAAATATTAAACAAAATAGAAAATGGGAAAGGTACGCTTTATACAGATGAAGTGGAAATTATAATCACTTCAAATTTTGCTGAAGAAGTTGAAGATAGCTTAGGCACTGTAATGGATAGTGCTTTTTCAGGACTGATGGTTGTTATATTGGTATTATTCCTTTTTATTAATCTTCGTGAAGCATTAATTGTATCAATGGTTATTCCATTATCTATGTTAGTAAGTTGTATTGTTATGAAACAAGTAGGGATTACGCTTAATTCGGTTTCACTGATGGGATTCGTTATTGCATTGGGTCTTATAGTGGATAATGCAATCGTTGTTATAGAAAACATTGATAGAATACGTGATTATGGTGTGGGAAGAAAATTGGCAGCTAAAGTAGCAATCAATCAAGTAGCACCTGCAGTTTTAGCAGCTACATTGACTACAGTATCGGCATTCATACCTTTAGCTATGACTGGTGGTATGTTGGGACTAATGTTGAGATCACTTCCATTAACGATTTTATTTGCAATTGGTGCATCATTTCTGATTTCTTTGATCGTTACGCCTGCAATCGCGTCGAGAGCTCTTAAAAAGTATAAGGGTACAGAAAAGAAAGTACATGGCAAAATACAATTTTATAAAAAAGTAATAGCAGTTATTAGTGTAAGTGTATTGGCGCTGTTTGCGTTTAGGATAAACGGCGAGTTCAGTATGTTCTCATATGCAGGCGCCTTGATATTTGCAGCTGCGATGTATATGAAGCAGTTCAAAATGACGAATGCTCATGGAGAAGGAAAACATATTGTAGTATATACAAAATGGTTAAGCAAAGCGCTTCAAAGTACTTCTAAAAGAGTAACGATTATTATTATTGCAATTGTTCTGTTTGTGGGAAGTGTTATGCTCCTTCCGCTTGGTGTTATTAAGATGGAGCTCATGCCAAATGAGGAACCGGGATCTATGAAGATTGATGTAGAGCTTCCAAAAGGTTATCTGATATCAAATACTGCAGAAGTTGTTTCAGAAATTGAGGAACGTTTATACCAATACAAAGACATAGATAATTTCACCTCTTCAATAGGTGGCAGAAACTCCAATGAAGCGAGTATTGAGATTGGACTTGTGGATGAAGGCGTTCGAGAAATCAATGGATACGACATGATTGGTGAGCTAAGATCAGCAGTAGAAGATATTTCAGAAGCAGAAATTAAAGTTAATGCGGTCTTAAATATAGGAAATGGCCCAGGAAGTGGTGACCCTATTTCAATTAACATTTCTGGTGGTTCTTATGATGAGATGAGTCTATTGGCTGATCAATACTTTGATATTTTAAGTGAAATAGAGGGTGTTGAAGATGCTTCTATAAGTTCCAGAGATGGCATTCCAGAGTTGATTGTGGATTTTGATCCAGAACTTGCTCAATCAAATGGCGTTGTAATATCCAATATGGCTATGGAGTTAAGAAGCTCAGTGAATGGTATTGATACGGGATATTATCAATTTGAAGGCAATGATATAAGAATGCGAATTGGTATGTCTGAAGATCAGTTTGATAGTGTTGAAGAAATTGAAAATATGACATTCACCTCTATGAGAGGTACAGAAGTTCCGTTTAGTGACGTGGGAACATTAAAAATAGATAAAGGTGTTAACCAGATAGTACATGATGGTGGACAGATGAATATTACGATCGGTGGTTTTAATACACCAGAAGCTAATATTAATGAGATTGTAAAGACCTTTAAGGATAATATTTCGGATATTTCAGTTCCAAATGGCATCACAGTATCCTATAGTGGTGAATTTGATTTGATGGAAGACACTTTCTCAGATATGACTAAAAATTTGATTTTTGCATTGATGTTGGTCTACATTATTTTGTCAATTCAATTTAATTCATTGACGCAACCATTAGTCATTATCGTTAGTGTGCCACTAGCTTTGATTGGTACATTTACTGGACTTGCATTAACAGGTAATAATCTTGGATTCTATTCTTTGTTTGGGATTGTTGCACTTGTAGGTATTGCTGTTAATGATGCGATTGTTCTTGTGGATTATATAAATTATCTGCGAAAAGAAGGTTACTCAAGAAATGAAGCTATTGTAAAAGCTGTTAAAACAAGATTTAGTCCAGTATTTGCAACTTCAATCACAACGATTGGTGGAGTGCTTCCGATTTCTCTAGTAGATCCTGCATTAGGACAATTAGGATTTGCATTAATCTTTGGATTAATGGCAGCTACAGTTTTAACTCTGCTGGTTATTCCGATTGTATATTCATTGAATGATGGGTTCACAGAATATTTCAGAGAAAAATTTGGTTTGTTTAATGAGGAGACTGAAGAAGTTTTAACAGAACTATAAGGAATTATCAGCAGTCATCTTAGTTGCCAATCTAATAGCGATAATTAAAGCAATAGAGATAAGGGAAAGTATATAGATTGTATTTACAGCGAGTGAGGTACTTGTTTCTTTAAGTACATTAACTTTGAAGGAGGAATATTTAGAATGATTAAAAATAAAAGAAAATGGATAGCTATCCTGTTGATAGTTACTTTGGCTATAGGTTTTGTTGGGTGTACCAATGAAGATGATACAACTGTAGGAAACAATGATGTTGCAACTGAACAAACGGCTGAAGTCGGTGAAAATACTGAAAATGAAAGCGAGAGTACATCCGAAGAAAATTCTGAGGACGAATCTGATGAGGAAGAAGAAGACTCTCAAAAGCCAAATTTAAAATCCAATTTGGCTGAAATCAGAGAACAGGTTTACGATAGGGAAGAACAGGTTAACAAGTTGGATAAAAATGGTGACGGATATTTAACTATTGATGAATATAATGGTACTTTAAAGTTATTTGAAGATATGGATTTAGATGATGATAACAGACTGAGCGCTGAGGAAACAGAGTATATGATGACGTTTGAGGATATACCTACGGGAAGTTTCATAATGGGTACAGATGATCCGATTACTGCATTCGGCAAAGAAGAAGTAGCGAGTTCACCAGCACATCCCGTGAGTATTGATGGATTCCAAATGGCTGCGACTGAGTTAACGACAGCACAGTATTGTCTGTACTTGAATTCCGCATTGGAAGCGGGACAAATTGCTGTTGAACTTGGGGATAATAGTGTCATAGAGAAGGAAAGAATGATCTATCCTGTACCGACTTATGAAGTTCGTGGTGCATCTGGTACAACTTACGAAGGAAAACTATTCATGCAGCTGTCGCAGGTTGCTGCTATTTCACATGAATACAATGAAAACGGTCCACTACTAGTTCCGGAGCATCCCTTGAATCAATGTTGGATCAATTATGTACCTGATATGGAAAAGTTCTATGCGGATCCAGGATTTGAAAATTGGCCAGCGTCTTACTTGAAATTCTATGGTGCAATGGCGTTTTCGGAATACTATGACTTGTCATTACCGACTGAAGCAGAGTGGGAATATGCAGCAAGTGGCGGTCAGCAATTTGAGTTTCCAACTGTTGATGGTACCAATGATGGAGACAAATCAAATTACGCCTGTTTCAATGTAGAAAAGAAAGAAGACTTTGAAGGCGCAGACGAACCTGAGAATTATGTAGGATTCAGATTGGATGTAGGAAAGTATCCAGCAAATCCTTACGGGCTTTATGACCTTGCGGGTAATGTGTGGGAATGGACATTGGATTGGTATGATGAAAGCTTCTATCAATACAGCGTCATTAACGGCATTACTAGAAATCCGCTAAATAATAATGAAGGCTATGAAGATCCACCGGAGGATAAAGTAGGTGTAACTGGTGGACCAGGTCAGGTGTTTTCACATGGTGCGAGGGTGTGTAAAGGCGGAAGTTATAATTATCATGAATCGATGACTTATACTACTTTGAGATTCCCGGTATACTACTACATTGCCAATGATCATTTTGGTGCGAGATTTATAATCCGATCAAGTGATGTAGAGTTCAACGGCAAGTAAAATGAACGGAGTTATTATAAACCTATTTGCAAGTGATACAAATTTGTAAAAATCGGGTATAATAAATTGTAATTGAGACACTGTGTCTTGTAAAAAGCATGTGAGAAAAGAAGAGTTGATGATTAACAAGCCATTTTTTTAGAAAGGAGTGAATTTCTCATTATTAATAAAACGTTTCATAACTTAGATCAACAGAAGAAAAATAAAATTCTTGACGCAGCAAAAAAAGAATTTATCGAAAAAGGATTTGCATACGCAAAAGTAATGTCGATATGTAAAAGGGCAGGAATACCTAGATCGGCTTATTATAGATATTTTGGTAGTTTAGAAGATAGTTTAGCTGCAGTGTTTGAAAATATGGAGAAGGAGAAAATCTTCAGATTCAGGCAGATGTTAATGAGCAGAGAAAGAGATTTCATATCAAACTCGATTAAAGTATTAGAAGAGATGTTAAATGATGAAGAATCCTATTTGTTTATGTCTACGTTATCAAGAGATAACACTTTTGATTCACCAATATTTACAAACAAACGGAAAATGGATTTCTTTAATTCCAGTGAAGAACAAATTGCAATCAGAAATGCCTTGATGATTGTAGTCAAAGGATTTACAGAAGAGTTTTATTCTATGAAAAAAACCAAGGAAGAATGCTTAAAGGAATATAAGATTTTTATAGATATTATGAAATTAGGTTTTAAGCAGTATAATTAATGTAGGCTATATGCTTGAAGAAGTAGCGTTCAAAGAGAGAGCGAATATCATTTGAGTATGCGAAAAAATTAAACTTAGAATGATATTCTAATGGAGATTACTTATTAGTTTAAGTAGTCTTCATTTTTATTGTGTGCCCGGCATGGGTATAATCTTACGGGTGAAAGTCCCTAACACACCCTAGTAGTGGGAAGTGTATAGCTTAAGGCAAG
>JABXKX010000305.1 GCA_013619035.1 Peptostreptococcaceae bacterium | reverse complement strand
ACTTTTAGATTTAACCAGACAGATATAAGAGGAGATAAGATTACTTTTATTGTAGGCAGAAAAGAAAAGAAAATCATGTTGACTTCAGCTAAGTACAATGCTGAAGTAGTAAAGGGGAGTCATTATGTCTGTATAGAAAATGCGGCTCATGGTATTCCATATGAAGCACCAGAACAATTAAATAACATCATAAAAACGATCCTTGAGAAGTAATACTTCTCAAGGATTTTCTTTAACAACTATTTTTCTTGAGTTTTAATAGAATTAGTTTAGCGCTTGAATAATCCTTATTTTATATGGAGTGATGAAATTACAGATGAAAGTTTTCTTCCGTTCCAATGATCTGATAATCCAAGATCCGTTGGTGAAATCGTTTTATAACCACCGGTTCTACCTTCTAAGTGTATTTCACCAGAAGTATCTATTGTAACCACTGCAAATAAACTTTCATCGTATAATACAATTTCATTTAAAAGTGGATACTGTTGATACATTTCTCTTGAATAAGGTTTGAGTGTACAAAGATCACCAAACCAGATATAAGACATGCCGTTGATACCAATATAATTAACTTTGTTTATTGTTATATTTGAACCTGCATGGTCATGACCGTTAAAACAGCTCACTTTTTTACCTTGTTCAGTAACGTCAGTTAATATTTTTTGTATTTCTAAACGATTATATATACCTCGATTAGCAAATTCATTTTCGAGACTGTGATGAGAGAATAAAATATAGTTACTGTAGGTATCATTCAATTCATGCTTTAACCATTCCAATTGGTCAGGTGGAATAATCGGATATTTTCCGTTTGTTGCTTTATAGTTTTTACGATTATAAGCCGTATAAACGCCGTTAACTTCTGTAAAACAAGCATCTAGAACAATGAATTTTGTATCATTATAAGTAAAAGCATAATAACTATTTTGAAGATTCAAGAAATCCAAAATCTGTGGTTTTTCAAAAGTATCTGAATCGTGATTGCCTAAAACGTGATAACATGGCATACTCAAACTCTCTAGATGATTTAAAACGTGTTTGTTTTCTGGTATTGGTAAACAAAAATCACCTAAATTCATAATGAAATCAAGATCCTTATCTTTGATTTCATGGAGAAAAGTATTTAGTCTCTCTTGACCATCTGGAATAAAATCATAGTGTAGATCTGTAAAAATAGCGAATTTTATCATTGAGCCTCCTTTTAAGATACCTTACCAGTTTATCATTAATGAAAATCCTTGACTATGATAAAAACAAATAAAAAAGATGCTTTTCAGCATCTTATTATTATCGTTCTTCTCTAAAGTAAGGTTGACTTAAACCCTTTGGTGGTGCATTTTCTTTTGATTGTTTCATGGAACTGATTACCAGTACAATGATTGTAAATAGATAAGGTAGGGCATCTAATAAATTTTGTGAGATATTAAGATGTTGTAATCTAAACCCTACTATACTCAATCCTCCAAATAAGAATGCTGCCAATATTGCTTTAAATGGATTCCACTTGCAGAATATAACCAAAGCAATGGCAATCCAACCTCTACCTGCTGTTATATTGTCCTGCCATGCAGGTACTTCAACTACAGAGAGATAAGCACCGCCTAAACCACAAAGTGCGCCACCCAGTAATATATGGACATATTTGTATAGGGTAACATTGATACCAGCACCGTCAGCTGCTGAAGGATTTTCTCCAACGGCTCTAAGGTTTAAACCCATTCTTGTTTTGAATAAGTAAATCCCTAATACGATGGTAACGATGTATCCCAAGTAGACAAATACATCTTGAGTAAATAGTATTTCACCTAGATAAGGTATTTTTGACAACCCAGGAAGTGCAATGGGTTTATAAAACTCAATGATTTCTTGAGGCATTTTTTGACCAATATAACTGGTTCCTAGATAACTAGATACGCCGGTACCAAATATGGTTAGTGTTAAACCTGAAACAACTTGATTGGCTCTTAGACTGATTGTTAAGAAACCATAAATCAAAGCACCGAGTGCTCCTGCAATGATGGCTCCGACAATCGCTAAGATAGGATTTGATGTTGCAAGACCGGTTCCAAAACCAGCTACAGCTCCAATAAGCATCATCCCTTCAACACCAAGATTTAAATGACCTGATTTTTCTGTAATCAATTCCCCGAGTGTAGCAAATAGAAGGGGAGTAGCTGCTATAACAACTGAAATAAGAAATTTAATCATGTGCCCCTCCTTTTTTAAATACCAATGCATATTTCACAAAGAACTCACTACCAATAACAAAGAATAAAATCATACTTTGTATGATGTCAGAAGCCGAGTTTGGAATTTGGAAAGCTGTTTGAATGTAACTGCCACCTTTTACTAAAGCAGCAAATAAAATCGAAACTGGAATGATAACAATTGGGACCAAAGCTGATAACCATGCAGTTATAATGGCTGTAAAACCATACCCTGCAGACAGTTGCGATGTTAGAGTATGATCTACTGCAGAGGCTTGAATAAACCCTACAATACCACATATACCACCAGATACAAAGACTGATGTTAAGATAACTTTCTTTATATTTATACCTGAATATCTAGCCGTGTCTATACTTTCTCCAATAACAGAAATATTATAGCCCCATTTAGAGTATTTCATCATAACACCAATAATGACAACAATAACAATGGCTATTACCCATCCGATATGTAGTCCAAAAAGTTTTGGTAGTACAGCAGTATCTTCAAAGTTTGCTATCTTTGGAAAACCCATCGCATTTGGATCTTTCCAAGGACCGTATTGTAAATATGTAACCCATTTAATTGCTATGTAATTAAGCATTAAAGTAATGATTGTTTCATTGGTATCGTATTTTATCTTTAGAAGTCCAGGAATTAAAGCCCAAAGACCACCACCTACAAATCCTCCAATTAACATTAATAGAAGTAATAGTGGTTTTGGAAGATGATTGAAGTAAAGTGCGAAGTACGTTGCAGCACAAGCACCCATCAGGATTTGACCTTCTCCACCAATATTCCAAAACTTCATTTTAAAAGCGACCATGATACCAATAGATGCAATGATAATTGGTATGGCAACCTTCATGGTTTCTATTAATCTGAATTTAGAACCAAAAGCACCATTTAACATACTGACATAAACTTTAATTGGACTATGTCCCATTAGAAGAATGAAAAGTGATGAACATAAAAGTGCTAAAACGACTGCTAATAAACGAATCATGGCAGATTGTTTTTTAGAGACATTTGTACGTTTAACCATTCTAAACATTTGAAACCTCCTGACCAGCCATCATGAGACCAAGAGACTCTTTTGTTGTTTCTGATGCTTTCACAGTACCAATGATTCTCCCTTCACAAACAACCATTATACGATCACATAATTCTAGTAAAACATCTAAATCCTCACCTATAAATAAGACAGAAACGCCTTTTTTCTTTTGGTCATTGATAAGATCGTATATCGTATGTGATGCGTTAACATCTAATCCTCTAACGGCATAAGCTGTGATTAAAATATGAGGATTTGTTTCTATTTCTCTACCAATAAGTACTTTCTGAATATTACCACCAGACAATTGTTTAACTGGATGATGAATACCAGGTGTTTTAATATCCAAAGCTTCAATCATAGTTTCGCAAATTTTTTCAATCGGTTTTCTCTTTAGGAACAAACCTTCTTGATTGTGATGATCCTTGATTAAATAATTATCAATCATATCCATTGAGGCCACAAGTCCCATACCCAAACGATCTTCAGGAATAAAACTCATTGAAATGCCTTTTTGAATAATTTGAGCAGGGGATAAGCCAACCAAACTGTCCTCCTTATAAAGGATAGAGCCTGTTTGGATTGGATATAAACCAGCAATAGCTTCACAAAGTTCTTTCTGACCACTACCAGCCACACCAGCTACACCAAGAATTTCACCCTCGTACATAGAAAAGGTCATCTTTTTAAGTACTTTTACTTTGTCATGATCCACTGCCGTTAAATCATTAACTTTTAAAATCTCTTTACCACGTTTAACTGTCGGTCGATCAATTGAAAGATTGACCGAAGTACCCACCATTAAATCGGTTAATGATTTTGGAGAGGATTCTTTTGTCTGTACAGTGGTGATTGTTTCACCTTTACGAAGGATGGTAACTCTATCAGAAACGTTCATCACTTCATTCAGTTTATGTGTAATGATAATAATAGCACACCCAAGGCTCGCCATTTTTTTCATAATCTTAAACAATTTTTCTGTTTCTTGTGGTGTTAAAACAGCTGTTGGCTCATCCATAATAAGAACATCAGCACCTGCATATAACACTTTCAAAATTTCAACAGATTGCTTTTCACCAATAGACATATCATAAATCTTTTTATCAGGATCAACTGGTAAACCATATTTATCAGCGACCGCTTTTATTTCTTCAGAAATTTTCTGAGGATTCATGAAGAATTTACCCTTTTGTCCAATGATGATATTTTCTTTTGCAGATAAAACATCTACAAGTTTGTAATGCTGATGGATCATACCAACACCATGTTTTATAGCATCTTTTGGTGAATGAATCTTAACTTCTTTATTGTGAATAAAAATAGAACCGCTATCAGGTTTATAAAAACCTGATAGCATGTTCATTAGAGTACTTTTACCAGCACCGTTCTCGCCGAGAAGGGCGTGGATTTCACCTTTATTCACTTGGAAGTTAACATTGTGATTCGCTTTTACACTACCAAAAGATTTGCATATTTCTTTCATTTTTACAAATACTTCTTGCGTCACAATAGTCACCTCTTATTATTCGATGTTTCCAATTACGTTTTCAACAAACCACATCATATTTAACATGTCGCCGTCATTCATTTTTTGACCAGCTTCAATTTTTACATCACCATTTTGATCTTTGATTGGTCCTTCAAATACGAATAATGAACCATCTAAGATTGCTGCAGTTGCTTCATCAACTTTAGCTTTAGAATCAGCAGGTGCTAATTCTGTTAATTCAGCTAACTTAACGATATCAGCATTCATACCTTCCCAGTATGTGTGAGATTCGAAGTTACCTTCTTGTACAGATTTAACTTGTTCAATGTAGTATGGTCCCCAGTTCCAGATTGGAGCTGTCATATATGCATTTGGAGCAGTTTCTTTCATATCAGTGTTGTAACCGATTGAGAAAGCACCAGCTTCTTCGGCCGCTTGTTGAGGACCAGCTGTATCTTGATGTTGTGCTATAATATCTATACCTTTATCTAAAAGTGCTACTGCAGCTTCTTTTTCCTTAGCAGGATCATACCATGTAGATGTCCAAACAACTTCTACTGTTGCGTCAGGGTTTACAGATTGAACACCTAATGCAAATGCATTGATACCTCTAATAACTTCAGGAATTGGGAATGCAGCAACATAACCAATTTTATTTGATTCAGTTTTTGTACCTGCAACGATACCAGATAAGTAACGTGCTTCATACATTCTACCAAAATAGTTTGTCATGTTATCAGTTGTTTTGTAACCTGAACAGTGGTAGAATTTAACTTCTGGGAATTCCTTTGAGATATTTTCAACGAAATCCATGTATCCAAAACTTGTTGCAAAGATTACTTTTGCACCTTGATCAATCATTGTTCTGATTTCATTTTCAACTTCTTGAGTTTCTGGAACTGATTCTTTGAAAAGTGTTTTAACGCCTAATTCTTCTTCAAGTGCTAAACGACCTTCGTTATGAGCATATGTCCAACCGCCGTCACCAACTGGTCCAACAAAAATGAAACCTACTACGAATTCATCACTTGATGATTCGCATCCAACAAACACACCGATTACTAAAGCCAAACTAAGTAATAACACCAATAATTTCTTCATTTCTTCCTCCTACAAACGTTTTTTATAAACGTTTCAATAAAAACATTATGCTTCGAATGTAATTTGTTCATCTATGAATCGATTTACTTTAGCAAGTGATTCCAGATGAATGCCTTTGTCCCTTAACAGTTGCCCACCTTCTTGGAAGGATTTTTCAATTACAATACCAACACCAGTAAGTGTTGCACCTGATTGTTCTACAAGATCAATCAAGCCTAGAGCAGCACGTCCATTTGCTAGAAAATCATCTAATACTAAGATATGATCCTCTTCATTTAAATAACGCTTTGAAACTCTAACATCATAATTCTTTTGTTTCGTAAAAGAATAGACCTCAGTTTTGTAAGTTTCGTTGTCTAAATTTCTAGAAGCAACTTTTTTTGCAAAAACAACTGGTACATTAAAGTATTGTGCAGCAATAGCAGCAATGCCAATGCCAGAGGCTTCAATGGTTAGGATTTTAGTGACTTTCTTATCTGAAAATCGTCGTTTAAATTCCTTACCGATTTCTTGGAGTAGAGCGACATCTAGTTGATGATTTAAAAATGAATCAACTTTAAGTATTTCTTCTCCAACGACTCTGCCTTCTTTTAAAATCTTTTCTTTAAGTAACTGCATAGATATCTCCTTTGGTGATATTTCAAAAAAAAACCCTGCGCTAGCAGAGTTCAATTTTACAAAAAATGTATAGAAATATCTATAAAAAGTGAACTCGTAGCCTATAACTATTTACGGTAGTTTGTAGAAACGATTGACCCATATTGTCAAACTTATACGAATGTTTATTAATTTATCTACATTATAGTGTACTTTTTTCCAAATAACAAGAAAAACATTCGAGTTTTCTAAGGAAAATAGTGTTTTGTCCTTCTCTTTATGTTAAATTATCAACTAAATCCGAACGTTTGTGTATTTTTACTT
>JABXKX010000412.1 GCA_013619035.1 Peptostreptococcaceae bacterium | reverse complement strand
TAATTGAGAAGTTTATTAGTTTTATAAAAAAAATATACTGTTTTGTCAAAACGCTATCACTTAAGTATAACTAAAAAGTGTAGTTTACTGAAACCCTAATCATCTAAATTATCGTTTTATTTGGAATATAAGTTTTCAACTAATTTGATAAGGATCTCTTTTTTATTATCATCATGATGTTGTAGAACATGATCCAATAAAGCATGTTTAATATGACCAATTTCAGGACCTTGAAATCCAAGAAACATAATATCGTGACCATTAATGTCTAAGTCGTGTATAGTCATGGGATGATTTTCATTAAGAACTTCTGTAAACGCTTGTCGCATTCTTTCAATAGAACTTAAATCATCATTAGTTTTGCTACCCAAAATATCTGAACGTCTTAAATCTATAAAGTCTTCTAAATGTTCTACACCCATTTTATTGATAAACTTTTTCACCGATTTTTTATTGTCTGTATCAACTAAAGTCATATGATAGTGAATAAGCTTCAAAACTGTATGAACAACGTGATTACTATACTTAAGACGTCTTAGGATAATTTCTGCCATTTCATGACTTCTATGATGATGTTTATAAAAATGACCTTCTCCATCTGAAAGTTCATAAGTATCAGGCTTGCCTATATCATGTAATAAAGCAGCTAAGCGATTGATAATATTTCTTTCGGATGAATCAACCACTACCATTAAGTGCTCAAATACATTTAAATCATGAAATTTACAATGCTGGTCAAAATCATATGTTTTTTCGATGCCAGGTAAAATATGACTCAATAACCCTAGTGACTTGAGGTGTCTAATACCATTTGAAGGTTTATCAGATAATAGAATTTTATCCAATTCAAATTGTATGCGTTCAAATGAGATTTTTAGATTTTGAGGGATATTTGTAATGACATTATCTAAATAATCATTTCTTTGAAATCCAAGTTGAGTATTGAATCGTACATAACGATAAACACGCAAATAATCTTCTTGGAATCGTTTAATTGGGTCTCCTACACATTGAATCATGCGCGACTCTAAACTGGATATACCGTCATATAGATCGATAAAATCCCCGTTCTTAGTCATGACCATTGCGTTCATTGTAAAATCTCTTCTAGAAAGATCTTCCTTTAAATCTTTGCTGTACAATACTTTATCAGGTCTTCGACCATCAGTATAATGAGATTCAGTTCTATAAGTAGTCACTTCATATGGCGCACCGTTGAGTAGTACAACGACAGTACCAAAAGCCCTTCCGATAGCATAAGTCTTATCAAAAAGATCTTCTACGACACAAGGTTCAGCATCAGTTGTTATATCCCAATCATTAACGTCTTTCTTTAGATAATAATCACGGACAGCACCACCGACAACATATGCTTCATAGCCATTATTTTCAAGTGTGCTGATAATATATTTAACATCAATAGGTATCATATAATCTCTCCTAAAAAAAATAAGTACGCAATCGCGTACTTCTACCATTCTAAGTCTAGAATTTCATTTTGTTCATTTTCAGGTAATGTGTCCATTGCACTTTCGTAAGAATGATCAATAATTTCATACAAGTCATTTAATGAAATATCAGCGTCAATAGGGATTTCATTCCATTCAAATTGACCCTCTGTTTTTATAGTTCTTGCACTACGAAACTTTCCATGTAGTTGTTCCGACATTTGTTTATTCAATTTTACTTCAATTGAATTTGTTGTAATCTCTACAAGTTGTTCTGAAGCTAAATTCAGAGTGATATGTTTATGATCTACATCATTTTCGAAAGTTCCTGGCTTATCTAAAAAATAGTCTTTAATGATATCTTTCATCATAACCATCACCTCTTTCTAAATCTATTATACCACTTTTACAAAATATTAAAAGTGCACATTTAGATTGAGACGAAGTTCAGTAGCGAAAACTATCCAGTTAAAACATATTTTACTATAAAAAAAGACGTCCATTATTGAACGTCTTTGTTATGATTATACTTTTAAATCTGCTTCTTTACCAAGTTCAGCAGAATATTTAGTTGTAATTGGTAACACAACTTCCTTATTGAATGTATCAACTTGTTCTGATGAACGCCCAATAAATAATGACGGATCTGTTAATTGATCAACAGCAGCTTGATTTAATCCGAAAGTTTCATCTTTAACTATTCGAGATAATAAGTCATTGTCCAAACCATGTACTTTAACTTGGTTAGCTGCTTCCATAGAGTGTACACGAATTGTTTCATGTAATTTCTGACGATCGCCACCTTTTTTAACAGCTTCCATAATAATGTTTTCAGTTGCCATAAATGGTAGTTCAGCCATCACATGTTTGTAGATTACTTTTTCATAAACAACTAATCCAGAAACAACATTGTTCATAATATCAAGAATAGAATCTGCAACCAAGAATGACTCCGGAAGAGAAATTCTTCTATTTGCTGAATCATCTAATGTTCTTTCAAACCATTGAGTTGATACAGTCATAGCAGGATTCATTGAATTTGCAATTAAGTATCTACTTAATGACGCAATACGTTCTGAACGCATTGGATTTCTTTTGTAAGCCATTGCAGAAGAACCGATTTGGTTCTTTTCAAATGGTTCTTCAACTTCTTTAAGATGTTGTAACAGTCTTAAATCATTTGTTATTTTATGCATACTTTGACCCAAACCACTCAAAGCATTTAAAATTCTAGAGTCTAGTTTTCTAGAGTAAGTTTGACCTGTTACAGGGAATGTCTTTGAAAATCCTAATTTATCTGCAATCAATTGATCAAGAGCTTCTACTTTGTCATGATCTCCTTCGAATAAGTTCAAGTAACTCGCTTGTGTACCAGTAGTACCTTTTGCGCCTCGTAACATTAAACTCTCAATTGTATATTCAATATCATATAAGTCTTGAACCAAATCCATATTCCAAAGAGTCGCTCTCTTACCTACAGTTGTTAATTGAGCGGGTTGAAAATGTGTAAAGCCTAAAGTTGGAATACCTTTTGTTTCTTCTGAGAATTTTGATAAACGATCAATGACGTTTACAAGTTTATCTCTTACGATTTCCAAGGCTTCTCTCATAACAATGACATCTGTATTACCACCTACAAAAGCACTAGTTGCACCTAAATGGATAATTGGCATTGCACTAGGACATTGCTCTCCAAAAGCATGAACATGACTCATAACATCATGTCTAGTTTTCTTTTCAATTTCTCTTGCACGGTCATAATTAATGTTGTGCTCAAAAGTTTTCATTTCTTGTATTTGTTCATCTGTTATCGATAAACCTAATTCTTGTTGTGCTTCCGCTAAAGTGATCCATAATTTTCTCCAAGTTTGAAATTTCTTATCTGGTGAAAATAATTCTAGCATTTCTTGACTTGCATATCTTCTAATTAATGGATTTTCGTAAATATTCGACACAATTGCCTCCTTATAAAATACATATGATTTAATGTAAATGTAGAAAAACATTCGGATTACAGTAATATTATAACAGATTTCAAGGAAATGTACAGTCAAAAAGAAAAGTCTACTTTAAAGTAGACTATAAATACTTATAAATCAAATTGTTTTACAATAAGTCTTATTGCTGTTCTTTCTTCACCACCGATCATGATATCTGTAAATGCCGGTATGACAGCAATTTCTATACCCGAAGGAGATAAAAAACCTCTTGCGATAGCAATTGCTTTTATTGATTGATTGATAGCACCAGCCCCTACCGCTTGTATCTCAGCTGATTGATGTTCCCTAATGACACCAGCTAAAGCTCCTGCAACTGAGTTAGGACTCGACTTTGATGATACCTTTAATACATCCATATTTAATGCCTCCTTACTAAAAAGTATAGTATTTAATTTAGTTAATAAATTACTGTTACTTTATTATTACCCCTATACTTTATAGATAAACAAAATAAAAAGCCAATTAAGGCTTTTTATATTATTTGGCATAATTTACATGTCTTGTTTCACGTATCATATGGATTTTGATATGACCAGGATACTCAAGTTCTTCTTCAACTTGTTTCTTAATATCTCTAGCTAATAACACCATATCATCATCACTAATCTTATCTGGTACAACCATGATTCTAATCTCTCTACCAGCTTGAATAGCATAAGAATATTCAACACCATCTTGAGTGTTAGCAATCTTTTCAAGTGATTCTAAACGATTAACATAGTTAGATAATGTTTCTCTTCTAGCACCAGGTCTAGCAGCTGATATTGCATCTGCAGCAGTTACAAGAACCGCTTCAACAGACTCAGGCTCAAAATCACCATGATGTGTACTCATTGCATGAATAACTTGCTTAGATTCTTTATACTTTTTAAGTAAGTTCATACCAATTTCGATATGAGTTCCTTCAATTTCATGATCTACAGCTTTACCGATATCATGTAATAAACCAGCTCTTTTAGCCAATCTGACGTCTGCGCCAATTTCTGCAGCCATAATACCAGCAAGTATAGCAACTTCTTGTGAATGCTTTAATACATTCTGTCCATAACTTGTTCTGAACTTTAAACGTCCAATTAATTTAACAAGTTCAGGATGTAAATTGTGAATACCTACATCAAATGTAGCATTTTCACCTTCTTGTTTGATTTGTACTTCAATTTCCTTTTGAGCTTTTGTAACCATTTCTTCAATACGAGCAGGATGAATTCTGCCATCTATAATAAGTTTTTCTAAAGCAACACGAGCTACTTCACGTCTTATTGGATCAAATGATGATAATATAACTGCTTCAGGAGTATCGTCAATAATTAAATCAACACCTGTTAATGTCTCAAGAGCTCTAATGTTTCTACCTTCACGACCAATGATTCGACCTTTCATCTCATCATTAGGTAAGTTTACAACAGATACTGTTGTTTCAGCTACGTGATCAGCAGCACATTTTTGAATTGCAAATGCAACTATATCTTTTGCATTTTTTTGTGCATCTTCTTTTGCTTTATTTTCAATTTCTTTCATTAAAATGATAGAATCATGACGTACATCTTTTTCAACTTCACTTAACAAGTGAGATTTTGCATCATCTCGAGATAGACCAGAAATTCTCTCTAGTTCAGTCATCTGAATTTGGTGCAATCTTTCAATTTCAGTTTTCTTATCACTAGTTTCTTTTATTTTTCTTTGAATCTGATCTTCTTTTTTCTCTACATTATTTAATCTCTTATCTAAATTCTCTTCTCTTTGGATTTGTCTTCTCTCAGCTCTAGAAATTTCAGTACGTCTGTCTTTTACTTCTTTCTCTAATTCAACACGACCCTTATGAACATCATCTTTGGCTTCAATGATCATTTCCTTTTTTGCAGCCTCGGCTCTTTGCCTTGCAGTTTTTATAATTTCTTGTGCTTTATCTTCCGCACTACCAATTTGTTTTTCTGCGACCTTTTTTCTTATAACATAGCCGACTCCAGTACCAATCAAACCTGTAGCAACTGGAATAGCATACATTAATATATCATTATTAATTGCTTCCACCTCCAAAATCTATATTAAATTACGGGTGTTTCTCACCCTATATCTAAGATGCCACAATGGCAAACGTAAAATTAAAAGAATAAAATAATTATTGTCTAATTTTTCCTATTAAGATATATACCAATTCCATTCTATTTTATCTCTTTTTAGACTTAATGTCAAGATGAGAAAAAATTACAATTGTACTTGAAAGTAGGTAATTACAAGGACTGTAAACTACCAAATGCACTTAATAAAAAGAACCGAGACATAATCGTCTCGGTCCAATATTACTTTTCTGTAACCGGTTCTTCTAAACCAATTTCATAATATGTTCGTATTTTTGCTTCTAGTTCTTCCATTAATGGTGGATTATCTGCTAAATAAGTTTTTACATTCTCTCGACCTTGTCCTAGACGTTGATCATTGTAACTGAACCAAGAACCAGCTTTATTAACGATTTCAGCCTTTACAGCAGAATCTAAAATACTACCTTCTTTAGAGATACCAACACCATACATAATATCAAACTCAGCTATTTTGAACGGTGGAGCTACTTTGTTTTTTACAACTTTCACTTTTACTCTGTTACCAACTAATTCTGTATCACGTTTAATTGATTCGATTCTTCTTATATCTAATCTAACAGAAGCATAGAACTTAAGGGCGTTACCACCAGTTGTAGTTTCTGGATTACCAAACATAACACCAATTTTCATTCTTAATTGATTGATAAAAATAACACAAGTATTTGATTTTCTAATAATACCAGTTAATTTTCTTAAGGCCTGTGACATCAATCTAGCTTGAAGACCCATATGACTATCGCCCATCTCACCAGTAATCTCAGCTTTTGGTACAAGAGCAGCTACCGAGTCAATTACAATAAGATCAATTGCACTTGAACGTACCAATGCATCTACTATTTCTAATGCTTGTTCACCTGTATCTGGTTGTGAAACGATTAGATTATCTATATCAACACCAATATTTTTTGCATAAACTGGATCAAGTGCATGCTCTGCATCGATAAATGCAGCCACACCACCAGCTTTTTGAGCTTCTGCAATAGCATGAAGTGTTAAAGTTGTTTTACCTGAAGACTCTGGACCATAAATTTCAACAACTCTACCTTTAGGAAGTCCACCAGTCCCAAGAGCAATATCCAATTCCATTGATCCAGTTGAGATAGTTTCTACGTTGAGGTGGTTGTCATCACCTAGTCTCATAATAGAACCTTTACCAAATTGTTTCTCTATTTGTCCTAATACATTATTAATTGCTTTTGATTTATCATTCATAAATACGTCCTCTCATTTAAAACGAACATCTGTTCTTATAT
>JABXKX010000404.1 GCA_013619035.1 Peptostreptococcaceae bacterium | reverse complement strand
ATCTTTTGGATGTTATTACAACATAACTTCTACGGCTTTGTTAAAGGAGTCTAAAGAATATTTAGATTAATTTGAAAAACACTTAAATATACTGTAAAATGGATGAGTACAATTAAGCAAATTAACTTCTTATGTAGGAGGTCTTATGGAGACAAAGATAAATAACGAAATGGGTTCAATCTCAATTAATGAAGAAGTCATAGCAATGATCGCTGGAGCAGCAGCAAATGAAGCATATGGTATTGTTGGTATGGCAGCACAAACGACAAAGAATGGTATCACAAGCATTTTAAGAATAGACAATTTATCTAAAGGTGTAAAAGTACAATTAGATGGTGAAGATATAATCATCGATTTATTTGTTATCATTCAATTCGGAACTAAAATATCTGTGGTGGCTAAGAATACAATAGATAGTGTTAAGTATCAAGTAGAAACTCAAACTGGTTTGAAAGTTTCAACGGTTAATTTAAATATCGAAGGTATTAAAGTACAATCATAGGTGTAGGAGGAAATGTTGTGAATATTACAGAAATAGATAGTTCGTTATTGGTTAAGATGTTTAACCAAGGAACTTATATGTTGAATCAAAATAGAAATTTAGTAGATGCACTTAATGTCTTTCCTGTGCCAGATGGTGATACAGGAACAAATATGTCATTAACGATGCAAGCCGCTATAAAAAATATTGCTGATACTGAATTTGAGACAGTAGAAGAAGTTTCTAAAGCTTTTGCTAAAGGATTATTGATGGGTGCAAGAGGAAACTCTGGTGTTATCTTATCTCAAATTTTTAGAGGCTTTGCTAATGGCTGTAAAGAACAAGAAACATTGAATGCAGAATCTTTGGTAAAAGCTTTCACTCAAGCAAGAGAAGTTGCTTACAAAGCTGTTCTTAAACCTGTTGAGGGAACAATATTAACAGTTATTAGAAAGATTAGTACACATTTAGAAGAATTAGAAACAGAAGCTCTTGAAATTCATGACCTGTTTGAAATTATTATCAATAGAGGTAATGAGATTTTAGAAAAAACACCAGAATACTTAGATGTCTTAAAACAAGCTGGCGTTGTAGATGCCGGTGGTAAAGGTTTAATGTGTATCCTACAAGGATTCTACGATGCAGTGTTAGGCAAAGAAGCCACAGAAGCATTTATTCAGAATGAAGAATATGTGGATGTTGAAAGAATGATGGATGCTGCTGACATTACATTCCAATATTGTACGGAATTTATTGTTAAAACAGATATTCCAAATCATTCTGCTTTCCAAGCTAAAGTTCAGACGCTAGGTGATAGTATGGTATTTGTTAGAGATGAAGATATCATCAAAGTTCATATTCATACAAATGAACCGAATGTTGCATTAGGATATGCTTTAGCAATTGGTGAGCTACAAACGATTAAAATTGAAAATATGAAGCTTCAACATGAAAATATTATATATAAAGAAGAACCTCAAGAAGAAAAAGAGTTTGGTTTCATTACTGTGACAATGGGTGATGGTTTTGAAAGTCTATTCAAGGATTTAAATGTTGATCATGTCATTAAAGGTGGTCAAACAATGAATCCAAGTACGGAAGATATCACGAAAGCAATCAATGCAGTGAATGCTAGAAATATCTTTGTATTACCAAATAATTCAAATATTATTCTTGCTGCAAATCAGGCAAAAGAATTAAGCGATAAAAATGTATTTGTTATTCCTTCAAAAACAGTGCCTCAAGGTATTTCTGCCATGATTGAATTCAGTGAAACTGCTTCTGCAGAAGAGAATGAGGAATCAATGACAAATGTTCTAGGAGATGTACAAACCGCTCAAATTACTTATTCTGTTAGAGATACCGTTTTCAATGATAAAGAAATTAAAGAAGGTGATATCTTAGGTGTTGCCAATGGTGATATTTCAGCAGTTGGTAATGATATCAATGATATAGCGATTGAAACAATTGGAAAGATTTCTGAAGATGCTGAGATCCTAACTGTTTACTATGGTGAAGAAGTAAAAGAACCGATGGTAAATGATTTGGTATCACGTTTAGAAGAAGAATATCCAGATGCAGAAGTTGAGATGTACAATGGTATGCAACCGTTATATTATTATATTATTTCTGCTGAATAAAAAAACGATTATATAACTTTTAAAGATGCATTCAAATGAATGCATCTTTTATGTATAATAGACTAGAGGTGGCTTATGTTTTTAAAAACATCATTATCTAGCATCAAAGGTGTTGGTCCTAAAAAGTATGCATTACTTAATAAAATGAATCTATACACTGTAGAAGACTTTGTAGAGATGTATCCTAGACGTTATATAGATAGACGTCATATTGTCTCTTTGTCTGAAATTAAGGCGGATATGAGCTGTACAGTGCGTGCTTTTGTTATTGATATTCAAGTTTCGAGTCGTTATGGTAAGAAGGAACATTTGAAAATCAAAACATCGGATGGATCATTTTTCTTAGATGTTATATTCTTCAATGCAAAATATGTTTCTGGACTCTTTAAAATTAATAAAGAGTATCTTTTCTATGGGAAAGTTACCTATGGTCCTGGTGGATTTACGATGACGCACCCTGACTTTTGTTCTGCAGAACATCCTTCTGTATTGTTCGATAAAGTTCAGCCTGTGTATCCTTTAACTGAAGGTCTTAGTCAAAAGGATATGCTTAAGATTTCTACGCAAATTTTTGAAGACCTTACATTTGAAGAAACTTTGCCAGACAGTATTTTAGAACAACATAAGTTAATGGACAGAGACAAGAGTATCAAAGAAATTCATTTTCCTGATAGTAGAGAGGCGTACCGTGTCTCTAAATATAGATTGGTATTTGAAGAGTTTTTAACATTGCAATTAGGACTTTTGATGTTAAAAAGTGACATAAAAAATAAACGAGGTCATAGTTATAGAATGACACCTGAAAATAAAGAAGCGCTCGATTTAATGATAAAGGGATTACCTTATGAGATGACGGGTGCTCAGCAGCGCGTTTTAAGTGAAATCTATTCCGACATGATCAATGAAAAGGTTATGAACCGATTGATTCAAGGAGATGTAGGATCGGGTAAGACTCTACTTGCTATGTTGGCTATTTATTTGGCAGCGCTAAATGGTTATCAAAGTGCGCTTATGGTGCCTACTGAAATTTTAGCAGAACAGCATTATGAATCATTTGTGGAAACATTTGAAGCAATTGATATTTCAATTGGACTTTTGACACGTTCTACATCAAAATCTCAAGTTAAAGACCGACTTAAAGATGGTACTATAGATGTGATTATTGGTACTCACGCACTGATACAAGATGATGTAGAATTTTATAATCTTGGATTGGTTATCACGGATGAACAACATCGTTTTGGTGTTAATCAAAGAACTGTTCTATCACAAAAGGGAGAATCGCCAGATGTTTTGGTTATGACAGCGACACCGATACCAAGAACGTTGTCACTTATTCTTTATGGTGATATAGATATTTCTAAAATTGATGAAATGCCTAAGAATCGTATTCCGATAAAAACCAGTCGTGTACCAAGTTATAAAATCAACAGAATGTATGATTACATAAGAGATGAAGTGGATAAAGGCAGACAATGTTATATTGTTTATCCTTTGGTAGAAGAATCGGATGTTTTAGACTTGAAATCTGTGACAACAATGTATGAAACCTTGTCAAAACAAGTTTTTAAAGGGTATAAAACTGGCATCATTCATGGTAAACTAAAATCCGGTGAAAAAGATGCTGTTATGAAAGCCTTTGAGAAAAACGATGTTCAAATTTTATTTGCAACAACTGTTATTGAAGTGGGTATCAATGTCCCCAATGCTTCAATCATTGTTATAGAACATGCAGAAAGATTTGGTTTGGCACAACTACATCAATTAAGAGGACGAGTTGGGAGAGGGCAGTATCAAAGTTATTGTTTCTTGGTTTCAGACTCAACTTCTGAATTGACTCAAGAGAGACTTGGTATTATGTGTCATAGTAATGACGGATTTGAAATTGCCGATAAAGATTTAGAAATAAGAGGTCCAGGTGAAGTATTCGGACTTAAACAACATGGATTACCAGAATTTAAAATAGCGGATTTAATTAAAAATAAAAGCATCTTAGAAGAAGCTCAAGAAACTGCAAAAGTATTTGTTCACTCAGATGAGTTTGTAAATGCCATAAGAAGTAACAGTTTGCTGATTCAAAGTATTCAAAAGATGTTTAGTCAATTTAGTATATAGGAGAGCACATGAGAGTAATTAGCGGTAAAGCAAGAGGTACCATATTAGCAACAATTGAAGGCACTACAACACGACCAACAACAGATCGTGTAAAAGAATCAATATTTAACTTGATTCAATTTCGTATACAGAATGCCAGAGTATTGGACCTGTTTGCAGGATCAGGCGCTTTGGGTATTGAAGCGGCATCAAGAGGAGCTACATCTGTTACTTTAGTTGAAAACTTTAGAAAGTGTCATGAAGCAATAGAATATAATATTGAAAAAACGGGTCTTGAGAATATTAAGTTATTAAAAGCTGAAGTGATGTCATGTTTTATGAGATTAGAAACCTATGATGTGATTTTAATGGATCCACCGTATAGCAAAGATTTAGTTGTACCAGCCATTGAAAAGATACTTGAGCACAATATATTGGATGAAAACGGTATTGTAGTGGTTGAGCATTCAAAAGTGGATGTCCTACCAGAAACAATAGGAACTCTGAAGCTTGAAAAGCAAAAAAAATATGGTATTGCTATGGTTTCTATATATTCATATGACCAATAGATTACAAATCATACAAAAAAATAGTATTTGTTTCATGCTTTATGTATAATGAGTGTGATAATTATTGTGGATTAGTAGGAGGTTTCATGGAAATATTGGGTTTAATAGAAGAATTAGAAGAACTAGTTAATGATGCTTCTGCCATTCCGTTTTCAAATAGAATTGTTTTAGACAAAGATGATATCAGTGATATATTAAGACGTATTAATGTAGCGATTCCTGAAGAAGTGCGTAGAGCTAAGTGGATCAAAGAAGAAAAAGACCAAATCTTAATAGAAGCTAAAAAAGAAGCGGAAGAGATTTTAAGATCTGCTCAAGCTGAAGAAGCAAGGTTGTTAGATCATGCTAAATTCGAAGAAAACAGAGTGATAGAAGATGCTAGAAGTATTGCTGATAATTTAGTGAGTGATAATGAGATTACAGTACTTGCTGAAAATCATTGTAGAAATTTAGTTGATAATGCTGAAACAAAAGCAAAAGATATTAAAGAGGGTGCATACCATTACGCAGATGATATGTTAGGAGAGCTTCAATACAAACTTCAAGATTTCTTAGAAACTTTAAATCACAATCGTACTGAATTAAATAAATTTGTTAAAGTAGAAGACTAAAACGAGGCCTAAGCCTCGTTTTTTATTTGATGCGTTCAGGATTTCTTAAATAGTCCTGTCCACCTTTTTTGTCTGGCGTATTCTTATATAATAAATGATAGATATTAGTAGCTCTAATATCATATTCTAGCATTTTCTTTGCTTCAGTATCTAAAATGACCTTGTTGATATTCGTCACTAGAGGGAAGTCAGAGCTTTTTTTTATTTTCTTGATGAGTTCTTGCCCTTTGCTATTAAAAGCCAGTATACGACCGTAAGCTGGTGCTATGGTACCACATGGTCCGATGGTTTCTTTTTTTATATTTAAAAGTATCTTAATTAATATGCGTTGAACCCTTGTTTTGGTATAACGTTTTGAAACGATTCCATTTAATAATTCTTCGTAAGTTGTTGCTGTTTCAGCTGTTTTTATAATTTTATTTTCAAGTCCTTCGCTGACATCATGTATGGTTTTGATTTCTTCAGCTGTAGAGGTTCTTATTCTGTAGAGTAACAAGTCTATTAGATCTTCTTTATAAATCAATTGGTTTTGTTGCTGAGTGATCATCTCAAATGTACATGGAGGTACAAAGGATTGGATCAACTCTAAATTTGAATTGGTTTGTAATTGTTTTCTAATACCGGTTGCACTTGCAATATTACTTTTGAGTTCTAAACTCATATAGTCTGCTTGTTTTCTTTTTATGGTATTGGGTTCCATAGAACTGTTTAATACATTAATAGCTTTTAAGTATTCGATACCTAAAATATTATTTGGTTTATAGGTAAAGTCATCTCCAATGGCTTTGTTTAAAGACAACTCTCGGGCTTTTGGATAACTCAATCCCTGTTTTAAGTAATAACTGATATCTGCTTCTACGGTAGCATCTTTCGATGAAAGTAAATTTGCAATGAGTTGCATTTGATTTAAAGAACCTTCTTCACTACCAAAACAAACGGTATCAACTATATTTAATGCATCTAATAATGCAATTGAACCATATGAAAAGTATTCTGCGCTGCTACAAGAAAATAAAGTGGGTATCTCAAGGACCAAATCGACGCCTGATTCTACTGCGGCTTTTGCTCTAGACCATTTGTCTATAAGCGCAGGTTCACCTCTTTGAAGAAAATGTCCACTCATAACAGCGATGCTATGGGT
This sequence comes from Peptostreptococcaceae bacterium, assembly GCA_013619035.1. Next base: position 289 of record JABXKX010000404.1, on the reverse strand, counting down.
CGCATTAGTTTTATTTTTAGATGCTATCAAATGATGTAAATGCCCATTATGAAATGGATTGTATTCTGTAACTAAACCAACAACTTTCATACTTTCTCCTTCGTTATATACTACTTTACTATCCATTCTAATCGATGTATACACACTTGTAAAACAGTAATATATGAACGTTTTGTGATTTATCATAAATTAAATAGTTTTTTTTCGTAATATCCTTATTTTGCACTTGAAAAAAAGATGTAATCCATTATAATTAGGATGAATGAAAAAGTTTGTATACTATATACAC
>JABXKX010000025.1 GCA_013619035.1 Peptostreptococcaceae bacterium | reverse complement strand
GAACAAGCTGATTGTAGAAGATTTAGAGTCAAGAGAAGGTATAAAAACTTTGATAAATATGGAAGTGTTAAGGTTTATGGACAAAGACATAAAATCTATAAATATAAATTAAAGCTTGTATATTTACAAATATTTTGTTAAGCTTTTATCAATTAAATAGTTCCTTCAGGGCAGGGTGAAATTCCCGACCGGCGGTAAAGTCCGCGAGCCGAAAGGCTGACTTGGTGTAATTCCAAGACCGACAGTAAAGTCTGGATGGTAGAAGGAGAAGTATAGGTTTTTTTAGGAAACCCTATTTTTGTGAACACGCTCTGAAGATTTTTTATCTTTAGGGCTTTTTATTTGCCTTGAAGAAGGAAGGAGGCAAATGAAAGAGAAGTTTATGTTAGAAGCCATTAGACTAGCAAAGAAAGGTATTGGATTTACAAATCCTAATCCCCTGGTTGGCGCTGTACTTGTAAAAGAGGATACAATTTTAAGTAGAGGTTATCATCGATTTTATTCAGGACCTCATGCAGAAGTAAATGCTATAAAAAAAATACAAGATCTTACGGATACGACTCTTTATGTCACATTAGAGCCTTGCTGTCATCATGGTAAAACACCACCCTGTACAGACTTGATTATTAAGAGTGGTATAAAAAAAGTTGTGATTGGTACACTAGATCCTAATCCTTTAGTTGCTGGAAAAGGGGTAGAGATTCTAAGAAAACACGGTGTTGATGTTGAAGTAGGCTGTTTAGAATCAGAAATAAAACAGATGAATGAAATATTTAATCATTATATTTTAGAAAAAACACCTTATGTCATCTTAAAATACGCGATGACGTTGGATGGCAAAATCGCAACGATGACAGGTGATTCCAAATGGATAACCAATGAATCGTCAAGAAAGTTGGTCCATGAAACAAGACAACAAGTGATGGGTATTCTTATTGGCGTGAATACAGTCCTTTCAGATGATCCAGAATTAACAACACGACTGGATAAGAAATGTTCACATCCTATGCCGATCATTTTAGATACAAATGGTAGGATTCCATTAAAATCAAAGTTATTGAAAAGACCAGCGATTATAGCAACTCATCATATGAGTGATGACAAGAGAAACTTACTGAAAGGTATGGATATAGAGGTTATGGATATACCCTTAAAAGATCAATATCTAGATCTAGAAGTGCTTCTTCAAAAGCTTGGTGAGCTAGGCTTGGATAGCATTCTAGTTGAAGGTGGGGCTAAAATACACGGTAGCTTTTTAAAACAACATTTGGTTCATAAAGTTCAAGCTTTTATGGCACCGAAAATAATCGGAGATGGTATAAGTCCAATACAAGGCATGTCAAATGAAAAGATGTCTGAAGCTGTAGAACTTCATCAAATAGCCTATAGGTTTTTTGGAAATGATATTCTCGTTGAAGGATATACCAAGGAGGGTTTATGTTTACAGGCATTGTAGAAGAAATAGGTTTAATCAAAAAAATAGATAGAAAAGGTCAAGGGCTACAATTAATGATCTCATGTCATAAGGTTTTAGACGATATGAAGATTGGTGATAGCATTTCTACCAATGGTGTCTGTTTGACCGTAACTTCTTTTGGTAGTGATTATTATACGGCTGACGTGATGCCTGAAACTGTAAAGTTGAGTACTTTTACTCATTTGAAATCTGGTGAGTCTGTTAATTTGGAAAGAGCATTGGCTTTAGGAGATCGATTTGGTGGACATATGGTTTCAGGTCATATCGATGGAACCGGTGAAATTGTCAGAAAAGTAAAAGAAAGCAATGCCACTCGGTTATTGATTAGATGCTCAGAAGAGCTTCTTAGATATGTCGTAAGAAAAGGCTCAATTACACTAGATGGCATTAGTTTAACAGTGGCATCCATAACTAATTGTGAGTTTGAAGTATCAATTATCCCTCAAACCAAAGATGAAACAACTTTGCTTGGTAAAGCAATAGGTGAATGCATTAATATAGAAAATGATCTAGTAGCAAAATACATTGAGAAATTTATGCCTACTAAGAATAATACAATAACCACTGACTTTTTAAAAGAGAATGGATTTATGTAAAGGAGGAGCTATGTTTGATTCAATTGAATCTGCTTTAACAGCAATAAAAAATGGCGAGATGATCATCGTTGTGGATGATGAAGATAGAGAAAATGAAGGGGACCTTTTGATGGCTGCTGAGTATGCGACTACTGAAGCTATCAATTTTATGGCAACCTACGGTAAAGGACTGATTTGTGTACCGATGAAAAAGAAACGACTAGAGGCATTGGATATTCCAGTGATGATTCAGGATAATACCGATCCAAAAGAAACGGCCTTTACAGTTTCTGTAGATGCAATAACTACAACGACTGGTATTTCAGCAAGTGAAAGAGCGACAACTATTATGAGCTTAATAGATGAGACATCTAAACCAACAGATTTTACAAAACCAGGACATATATTTCCTTTGATTGCAAAAAGTGGAGGTGTTCTTAAACGTGCTGGACATACCGAGGCTGCTGTGGATTTAGCACTATTAGCTGGACTTAAACCTGCAGGGGTTATTTGTGAAATTATGAATGACGATGGTACCATGGCAAGAGTCCCTGATTTAATAAAATACAAAGAAAAACATCAATTAAAAATGATTACAATTGCTGACTTAATAGCTTATAGACTTCTTAATGATTCTTTAGTTGAGAGGGTTTCTGAAGCCAATATGCCAACCAAACACGGTGATTTTAAAATGATGGGTTATATCAACAAACTTAATGGTGAACATCATGTGGCATTGGTTAAAGGGGATATCACAGCTACTGAGCCGACCTTAATAAGAGTACATTCAGAGTGTTTAACTGGTGATGCTTTTGGCTCGCTCAGATGTGATTGTGGTGAACAATTAGATGCAGCGATGGCTGCTATTGAAGCAGAAGGCAAAGGTATTTTACTGTATATGCGTCAAGAAGGTAGAGGAATTGGGCTGATCAATAAAATTAAAGCTTATGCTTTACAAGATGAAGGTTATGATACTGTAGATGCAAATCTAGCTTTAGGATTTGATGAAGACTTAAGAGATTATGGGATAGGAGCGCAGATTTTATTGGATTTAAAAGCCAATAGAATTAAGATGATGACAAATAACCCGTTAAAAATATCAGGTTTATCCGGATATGGTATAGAAGTTGTTGAAAGAGTATCAATAGAAATGAATCATAATGAGAAAAATGAGTACTATTTAAAAACTAAAAAAAATAGAATGGGACATATACTTGATATTTAGGAGGTCAGTATGAAAACTTACGAAGGACAATTGGTAGCAACAGGATTAAAATTTTCAATAGTGGTAGGACGATTTAATGAGTTTATTGGCAGTAAATTATTATCAGGTGCTATAGATACTCTTATAAGACACGGTGTCTGTGAAGAGGATATTGAAATAGTCTGGTCACCAGGGGCATTTGAAATCCCTTTAATTGCTAAAAAACTGGCTAAAAAGAATATTTATGATGGTGTAATTTGTCTAGGTGCAGTCATAAGAGGCGCAACAGCTCACTTTGATTTTGTATCAAGTGAAGTCTCTAAAGGGATTGCCAATGTATCTCTTCAAGAGGAATTGCCAATTATATTTGGGGTGCTAACAACAGATACAATTGAACAAGCGATTGAACGTGCCGGCACAAAAGCGGGTAATAAAGGTTCAGAAGCTGCACTTGCTGCAATAGAGATGGCCAATTTACTGAAAACATTAGGATAAAAGATTAAGAGATATTTATGATTTCATTTATAAATATCTCTTTTATTTTTTTGTCTAATAAATAGTTTGATGGTTAAATTGAGAGATGCTGAACTAAATGGCTAAAAATAGCAGGAATGTATAGTTTTATATTGAAAAATTCACTATTATAGAATAAGCTTGATTTATAGCTCTGAGTCTTTATATCTAAGGGAATTCTATGATATTAAGACCGATGGGTATAGAGAGAAATTTCTATGCCTCCCAGTGTGGAAAAGAGATGAAGAAGATTGTATTGACTTTTTTTGTCCTTTTCGTTTGAAGAGGACTTTTTTTGAGCTATAAAGGGGGTAGTCATGAAAGGCATTCACTTTGTGCTTCTTATTTGTCTAGTTTTATTGATTGGCATGCATGCAGGAGATGAGTATGATATATATTCAAATGATGGTATCCGAATTCATACTTATGAAGTTGGTGATATTGTTAGAGTTTATATCAAAGATCAAGAAATGATACAGATTGTTGATACGACAGCTTATCATGATCATCTTATTTTTGCAGTCATGATTGAATCCGGAGAAATAACTGATGTAAACATTATTTCACATCAAGAAACAGAAGATTATGGCGATTACATCGAAACCGATTGGTTTAGAGAACGATTGTTACTTTCTTGTTTTGAACCACTAGAAGTCGTGAAATTATCAAAAGAAGCATCCAATCAAGTTGTAGCTATAACAGGTGCGACGATTACATCAAAAGCGGTAGTGAATGGTATCAATGACAGTATAGAGAATTATTGGAGGTATTTAGATGAAAATTAAAAAAATGAGTATGATGTTAATCTTAGTTTTAATCATGGGATTAATGAGCTGTTCACAAGGTGGGGGCGCAGAAGAATTATCTTATGATGGCAATTTGGTATTAGTAGGTTTAGCAGAACCTGTTGAGATTGCATTTAATGATATTTATAAGATGGATTCAATCACAGAGACGTATAAAACAATAACATCAAGTGGTGAAGAGATAACAACAGAAGTCATTGGTGTGAGTCTTAACACGTTATTAGAAACATATGATACGACGTTATCAGATTTTACTTCTGTGCGTGGTGTTGCAGGTGATGGTTATGCTATTGATGTTCCTGGAGAAATCCTAGCGGATAAAGATATTCTATTAATTTGGTCTGAAGATGGCGAAACATATGATGAGAAAAAACAACCACTTCGTATGGCTATTCATGATGAAAGAGCGATGTATTGGGTTTCAAACTTAGTGACTATAGAATTTATATCTGAAGAAAAAGTAGCTGTAGAAGAGTCTGCAGACTCAGTTGAATTAACACAAATCATTTTTATAGAAGCTGCTGCAAAAGCATTTGATGTTCAAGAGATTACATATTATGATACAGCAGATTCAGGGGTTCAAGTGACTGACTTGTTGACTTTATCAACTTCTGCTGATCCAGTTGTATTTGTAGCAACAGATAATTTTGAAAAAACGGAAACCCTAGAAGTAATCAATCAAGGATTATTAAAACTGACTGGAGACAATGCGCCATTATTTATGTCACCAGATTTACCAAAAGGTATGCATGTAAAATATATTTTAGAGATGATTACTGGTGATACAGCATATGTTTCGGAGAAAAATGCTCTTGAAGTTTATACAGAAAGAAAAGTTAAAAATCAGACTGGTGTTGCTTTAGAAGAAGTGATAGCTGGAGCAGGGTTAAATGCAGAGTCTTATTTAATAGCTTCTACAGATGGTTATGAAGTTGAAATAGCTGCAAAAGATTTAGTTGAAGGTACTTTATATTTACATGAAGAGGGTTACTATCAAGTGAAGTTTAGTGATGCTCTACCAAAAAGTACAAATGTTAAAGATGTCTTTTCTATAAAAGAAGGTACTGGCGCTGCTGTTGTTGAGGCTACTGCTACAGAATCGGCTACAGAAGACGTTACATTAGGCGTTTGGACTGTGGAAGTTGTAGGATTGGAAGATGGCTCATTTGAATTTACTAGTGAACGTGCTGAACGAAAATTAGAACGTATTACAATAGAAACGATTAAAACATCTAAAAATGGTGACTCAGCGACTGAATTCTGGGAAGGGTATAAAATTCTTGATATCTTAGCTTTCTTAAAGGTAGAAGACTTTGAATCGATTACAGTAGTAGCAGCAGATGGTTATTCAAGAGAATTTAAAAAAGAAGAAGTGGATATGAATATGATTCTAGGGGTGGTTAAAAATGGTGCACCTTTGGAAGAGACAGATAACTTAGTGCAAATGGTTAGTAAACTACCAAGCAATACTTGGATTAAAGGTATTGTTACAATAGAAGTTAAATAGGTGAATAATGGCTAAGAGACATGGTGTTCTAAATAAGTTTAGTGTATTTGAAATGATTGTGATTGCTCTGATGGCTGCAATAGGGCTGGCTGTAAAGCCAGTCATTGTTCCTTTAGTCCATATGGTTACAGGACCACTTTTTATCCCTGGAGGCGCTGTAGCAGGCGGTTTTTATATGATGTGGCTTGTGCTTGGTGCAGGTATGATTCAAAAAAGAGGCGTTGCTAGTATGATTGCGATAACTCAAGGTGTTATCGTTGCAATTACAGGGACTTTTGGAACGCACGGCTTTATGAGTATTATCACTTACTCAATACCTGGAATGATGATAGACTTAATCTATTTTATTTTTAGACGAAAAATTACTGAACCGATAGACTATTTCATAGCAGGCATAATTGCCAATTTAAGTGGTACGTATTTAACCAACTTGGTATTTTTTAGATTGCCGTTAATTCCATTGATTATGAGTTTGGCTACAGGAATTTTATCGGGGGGACTGGGTGGATTAATTGCTTATTCTGTCGTAAAAAAAATAAAGCAAGCCACTGGAGAATTTGATGAAGAATTTTAGTATAGTTGTACTTTTAATAATTGCAATTGTAATAGCTACTGTGTTTCTTTATGAGACACCTGAAATAGAAACTGTTCAAGTGTATGGTGATTTAACAGAAAGCTTTGATATGAAACAGTTATATGCATTAGAGCCTGATTTATTTCAGAAGATAAATTATAAAGAAACTAAGA
>JABXKX010000290.1 GCA_013619035.1 Peptostreptococcaceae bacterium | reverse complement strand
GTTGTATACATCTCATAACGTCTGATTTTAAGATATAATAAAGTAAATGATGGAGGCGGATATGAAAATTTATGATATCACAAAAACAATTAATAAAGATCTAAAGGTATGGCCAGGTGACAAAGAGTATGAAAGAAATGAGTCGTCATTTGAGTTAAAAGATATGACCGGACATTCTTCTTGGATTTCAGCAAGTTTACATACAGGCACTCATGTGGATGCACATTGGCATTATGATTCAAATGGCATGTCTATAGAAAAACATGATTTAAATAACTACATAGGTAAATGTCAAGTGATTGATGTGACCCATGCTATAGGCAAACACATTGAAATATCAGATTTAAGAACTGATATTTCACAGGAGAGGATTTTATTTAAGACCTCAAATCATATGGATGAAACAAAATGGGATGATGACTTTAAAGGTATTTCAGTAGCGTTAATACATTTCCTAAAAGATCGCGGAGTGAAATTGATAGGTATAGATACACCTAGTGTTGATATTTACAATGTAGAAACACTGTCTTCTCATCAAGCGTTGTATCAATATGATATTTATAATATTGAGGGCGTTATATTAAACGATGTACCTGAAGGCATATATGAACTTGTCGCACTGCCTCTAAAAATTGAAGGTGCAGACGGTAGTCCAGTAAGAGCTGTCTTAATAGACTATGAATAGATGTTTTTTAAAAATTCCATAAGGTAAATAAATAGATGACTTCAGAAATGTTGTTGTCTTTTTTTTCTTGTTTGATTTTCATTTGAAATCATGGGTATAAAGGAAATAACATAAATAGATAAGTTGAGGTGAATGTTATGTATAATGAAAGACATATTAACGATGCAAAGGCAGAAGGGAAGTTAGAAGGTCAAATAGAACTACTCGATGATATCTTAAATCTTGTTTTCCATGAGGACTCTGATTTATTTGAGATTATTATGCGTTCTAGAAAAATAAACAATTGTGAGATGATTGAGACATTGAGAGAACTGATTAGAAAGAAAGACTTGAATGATGTTAAAAAAATGATAATGTCTTTATAAACTGTAGTGGATACTGCAGTTTTTTTTGCATCTTGATAACGGAAAAACTATTTTTCAGTGATATAACTTGGAAATCACCTGGTGGAATCAATTTGTACAAACATAAATAATTTATATATATGCTGCAGCGGTTGTTGTTTCTTTACAGAATTCAATAAGAGTTAATTTGTGTATACTGCACAATTTTAATAATTAAGCATATGTTTTAATATCCTAGGCTAAAGACATTCTTGGGAATTTGAATTTAAAAATACAACTATATAAATAACACTGGCTGTAGGATACCTGCTAACTCGTGTTATTTTTTATGGAGAAAAATAGAATTGTTGCCCTAAAAGACATGTTAACTCGGTTAGTCTGACTTCTTAATAAGGAGACTTGTTATCGTGAATGATCTAGGGATTCTATTGGTTAGCACCCTTAATAAAAGGATATAACTATTAGTGAAGGGATGTGTAATCATGAAGAAAGGGATTCTTATATTCATCATGCTATTATTAATGAGTTGTACACCTAAAGAAACTATTAAAATTGGTGTGCATAATTGGCCACCATGTGAAGTCTGGTATGTTGCAGAAGAATTGGGTTATTTCGAAAATATGGATGTAGAACTCATCAGATTTTCCACTTGGACAGATAATATGTCTTCTCTTTATAAAGGTAATATTGATTTAACACATGCAACGTATTTTGATGCAATATATTATTCGGACAAAGGGGAAGAAGGTATCATCTTAGCTCCCATAGATTATATACAAGGGGGAGATGGATTGGTTGTAAAAAACAATGTAAATCAAGTGACGGATCTTAAAGGGAAAATCATCGGAGTTGAAGTCGGTACGGGTGAACATTTCTTATTATCCAAAGCATTAGAATTAAACAATATTGCCATAAACGATGTTGAAATCAGATCGTTATCTTCAATTTCAAGTGTCGAAGAATTTATAAGTGGTAATATAGATGCTTTATTTACGTATGAACCGTATTTAACGTCAGCTGTAGAAGATGGTAATGGGAAAATTATTTTTTCTACCGATGATTTACTACACTACAAGACTGATGTTATCATTGCTTTAAAAGACTTAGGCAAAAAAAAAGAGTATCAGAAATTGATGGAAGCCTGGTACAAATCTTTAGACTATATCTTAGAAAATCCTGATAAAGCTTATGAAATTATGGCAAAGAATGAAGATATGACTCCTGAAACTTTTGCACAATTTTATAATCGTTTTAAGTTCTACAACAAACATGAGGCAATAGAAATACTAGAAAACGAAAGTATTTTTAATCGTTTGAATGAAATACAAACATATACACAAGATAATGGACTCACTAAAAAAGTGATTGATGTCCACTTAATACTCGAAAGTCCTTTACTGGAGATGAAAACTGATGAAGATAAATAGTTTGTTTATAAAAATTTTAGTTATTCTATTGATACTGATTCTATTAATTAATATCCTTTCATTTACTTTTATATCTAGAAATATCAAGAATGAAATATCGGATCGATTGCTAAATGACGCGATGCTTGTATTACATAGTTTGGATTGGGCATTTTCTCCTATGATTGAAGATAAACAGAATATGGAAATTCAAAGATTGATCGAAAATATTGGTGCCTCAGATTTAGCTAAAGAAATTAAAATAGTACAACTGGATAATACGGTAGCGTTTACAAATTCCAAATTTGATCTTAATGAGGATGAGCGATATGCTGTTCGAGAAATCCTAGAACACCATAAGTTGCACTATCATATGAGAAGAGAAAATAATCAATTATTAGTTGCGGTACCAATAAGAGGGCAATTTTATGATGTAGCACAAGCAAGTGATATTCAAGCCGCTTTGATATTAAGTGTGGATGATAAATATGAAGCGAAATTGGTGAGTGAATTGCGTTATAGTTTTACCTTGTTGGTCATCATAACAACGATTATTTTAATCAGTGTAATTGCTGTAGTTTTATATATATTAGTAGCCAAACCATTAAACCAATTTAGAGAAGGTATCAAACAAGTAGCCAATCGGGACTATGGACAAAAGATTGAGATTGCTCTTGATGGTGAATTTCGAGAACTGGCGAGTGCTTACAATTATATGATTGATAAAGTTTCTAGTCATACAGAAGAATTAAATACTGCAAAAGGATTAGCAGAATCTTCAACTCTCAGCAAGTCAGAGTTTATTTCCAATATAAGTCATGAATTACTAACACCTATTAATTCAATAATTGGATTTAATGATTTGCTTGTGGAAAAAGAAGTAGATGATCAAAAATTAAACAAATTGAATGCTATCAACCGTTCAAGTAGAACTTTGCTACAGCTTGTAAATGATCTTTTAGATATATCTGGTTTCGAGTTAGATACCATGAAGATGGAAAATGAACCCTTTGAGTTAATGGAAGTGTTTCATATGATATATGACTGTTATCTCGGAGTTGCTGAAGAGAAACATATGGTGTTAGAACTAAAATTACATGAGTCGGTTCCTAAAACTGTATTAGGTGATCGAACTAGACTCATTCAATTGGTAAATAATCTTGTGAATAATGCATTTAAATTTACCAATTCGGGTTATGTTAGATTAAATGCGACCTATCAAAATTCAATGTTGGAATTTCGTGTGACAGATACTGGCGTAGGGATTGAAAAAGAAAAGCTGGAAAATATATTCGAAGCGTTTGTACAATCTGATAATTCATTGAGTCGGAAGTATGGAGGTACAGGACTTGGATTGGCACTAAGTAAAAAGATTGCACTTGCTATGGATGGGACCATTGATGTTGCCAGTCAACTTCATGAAGGCACAACATTTACTGTAAAATTAAGCTTGCCAACTGTAAAAGATCCTTTAAAAAATTTACTAGAATCTACAAATTCCCAAAACGCCTTATTGGTACACTCTTTTACAAGTAGACTACCAGACATATTTAATACAATAGACCATCATATAAGTCTTAATGAAGTGGAGATGGTAAAAAATCAGATTCACTTAATGAAAGGCACTGCAGGTAATTTAGAGTTAGATGAGTTTTATAAGTTGCTTTCAGATTTAGAGTTACATTCAGCGTTAGGTGTGACATTTAAAAAGTCGTATACTCATCTTAAAGAGTTGGTGGCTCAACATAAACCTGAACTGCTTCAAGAAATGTTAGATACTAAAATCTTAATTGTGGACAACGATCCAGAAATTCAACGATTTAAAGATTACTTTACTGATAAAAAAGACATTCAGATAACCATTGTTCCATCAGGTTTAGAGGCTCTAGAACAAATTTTTGTTGAATCTCTTGATGTTTTAATCCTAAATGTTAATTTACCAGATATGAGTGATGTAGAATTGTTTGATCTATTAGAACATAGTCATCAGCACCCATATGTTATTGGAATGTTAGAAGATGAAACAGAGATAAAAGAAGTAACTGATCATGGATATGATTGGTTTATTACAAAACCGGTTAATAGATATTTAGTTGAAGCAAAATTAAACGACTTAAGGAGTAAGAATGAGTGATATTTTAATTGTAGATGATGTGCCTGAAAATTGTCGGTATCTAGCCAATATACTTTTAGAAAAATCATATAAGGTTAGGGCATTACCGAATGCTAAACTTGCGATGTTTTCTATAAAAAAACATCCCCCAGATTTAATACTCTTAGATATTCGAATGCCTGAGATAGATGGATTTGCTCTATGTGAATGGGTGAAGTCACATGATGAATTCGCTTCTATACCTATTATCTTCTTAAGTGGCAGTCATGAGGAAAGTGAAATCATCAAAGGCTTTGATCTCGGTGCAGTAGATTACATTCGAAAGCCATTTTATCCTTTAGAGGTTTATAAAAGAATACAGAATCAACTGAAGTTAATAGAAAAAGAACGTGAATTAAATGAGATGATACGTGAAACATTAATGGGTAGCATTGAAGCTATCTTGGATATGTTAGCATTAGTAGATCCTGATGCATATGCAAAGTCTAATCGGATGGGTCGATTGATGAAAAAACTAGTTTCGTCTTTGGAGTTAAGTGAAAACTGGCGTTTTGAGACCGCTGCAATGCTTTATAATTTAAATGACTTAACATCGGTTCATGATGTTGCCTTTCGTCATTTTGAATCTTTATTGGAACCGAGTCAACAACAAACCAATCAACATGCTCATATTATCAGAAGAATACCTCGACTTGGAGAGGTTGCGGATATGATAGAAGGGGCTACAATCGAAGAAAAGCCTCTTATGGAACAGTCTGAAGTTGAGACAGGGCAGACCCTGCTGAAAATACTGTCTGAATTTGACCATATGATATTAAAGGGATCTGATGTTTCGCTGATAAAGTCTACTCTTATTTCTAAGTTTCAAAATCATCAAGAGGTTGTAGCACACTTAATTGGTATCTATGAAGAAGAATTAAACAGTACCCGTCAAACCTATTCTTTATCTGAACTAATTAGTGGTATCATTCTATTAGAAGATGTTCTCACGATTGATGGCATAAAATTAGTCAACAAAGGCACTCAGTTGACATTAAACTTAATCAGTTTACTCAGAAGATACAATCACCATAAACATATCATTGAACCAATCATATGTACAAAATAAAACAAGGGATGACATCCCTTGTTTTTTAAATGAGTTCTAATCGACCTTGATCTTTTAATGATTCTACTAAAAGTTTAATCTCTTGAGAATGCCCCTTCTTGCAGATGAGTAATGAATCATCGGTTTCTACAACAATGATATCTTTTAATCCAATGGTTGCAACAAATTTTTTATCTGACATGACCAATGTATTTTCAGTATCAATAAGCATTTGACTTTGACTGGCAATATTGCCATGTGAATCACTATTCATAACTTCTGGTAACGCATCCCAACTTCCTAGATCACTCCAACCGGCATCTAAAGTTAACATCAATAAATGGTCACATTTTTCTAAAACGCCATAATCGATTGATTCTTTCGGAAAAGCTTCATAGAGTTCCATTAAAGCACCTGACTCATATTCCTGATGCCAATAGGTTACTTGTCTTGCGTAGAAATAAAGTTCTGGCATATACTTTAGAATCTCTTTTAGAATAACACTTGCTTTTGTAACGATAATACCAGAATTCCAAAAATAATGTTTGTCAAACATATAAGATTGTGCGCTTTCTAAATTTGGTTTTTCAACAAATCGATTAAGTGTTTTAATTTCTAAATTTGGATGATCTACTTCTAAGTAACCATAACCAGTTGCTGGGTAAGTTACCGGAATCCCCATTAAAACCATTTTACAAGTATCATAAGCAATATCATATGCTTTTGAAAGGGTTTTCGCAAAGGCATTTGGATCTTGAATAAAATGATCTGCGGGGAAGATCCCTATTGTTGTATTTTTATGTTGGTTGTTAATGTATTGTACAGCAGCGGCAATGGCACCGGCTGTATTTTTTGCGATCGGTTCTAAAAGAATATTTTCTTTATGAAACTCACTTGGTAAAGTTTCACTTAATAATGAGCTGTGGTGGCTTGCTGCAACAATATAGATTTGATCCATTGGTATAAACTGATGGATTCTTTTAATTGTTTCATTTAATAATGTATCTTGACCACCAATTGTTTGAAATTGTTTTGGTTTACTTGTTCTACTAACAGGCCAGAATCTTGTTCCGTTGCCCCCTGCTAAGATAATAGCGATATTTTTCATAATGACCTCCTTTAATTAAGTTACTTTTATTGTAATCGGTATAATTTAACACTGGACGAGTAAATGTAAATTATTTGTTGACAGTATCT
>JABXKX010000154.1 GCA_013619035.1 Peptostreptococcaceae bacterium | reverse complement strand
ATGTAACATTAGTTAACATCATCATCTTAGTCATTAATTGAAGTTTAATGATAAAATTGCATTTTGATGAAGAGTTAAATATCTTATTGGATAGAAGCATTGGCAGGAATTAGACGTATAAATGTATAATCCTATTATACAATATTCCCCTTGTTTTTCATAGAGTACAACAATAGGAGGAGTGCTCTAATCCGCTTTTCATGACTTTGATATCAATAAACGGATAAAAGTAAATTTCCTTGTGACACTACACATTAAGTGCATTGGCCTGATCATTTATATTAAAGGCCATGTCAGCCTGTACTCCTATACTGTCTGAGATTTCTTGAGCTGTAGAAGTTATTTCTTCTATAACTGAAGATATCGATTCTAATGCAGCTGATGTTGTATTTTTTTTCATAGAAATATCATCTGTATTTTAATCAACTCATTTACATTATCAAAGGTTAAAGTAACTTTTTCAGAAATAGAATTTATTGATCACTCACATCACTCAGTTTGCCTTCAGCAGTCCCATGTTAAGTTATAAAGTAATCCATTTAAATCATAAAAACACAAAAAAGAGCCTTATGATATGAAATTATCCAACTAGACTCTTATGAATCATTATTTTTTAGGCAGTTCTAATACAAAGGATGTACCGCTATCAAGTTCAGAATGGCAACTAATGGTTCCATTTAAAGTTTTTTCGACGATATCCTTAACAATTGATAGACCTAAACCAGATCCCTCTTCATTGTCATCAAATCTAACAAAAGGTTTAAAGATTTCATCTATTTGTTCACCTGTCATACCAATACCATTGTCCATAATCGTCAATTCTACATGATCGTTTTCCTCATGACTAAGAATCTTAACAACTCTCTCAGTAGCGGTTTTAAAGGCATGTAATGAAGCATTCGTTAAGAGATTAATCAAAACTTGTGCAAAGGCACCTGAGTTTAATGTGAGAGAAATATATTTGGGTATGTCTACAGTCACTGAAACATTATATTTCCTTAAATTATATTTCAAACTGAGTACAACACTCTTAACATATACTTCTAAATCTATTTTTTCAGTTTGTAACCGACTCTGATCAGTTGTTATCTTTTTAAATGATTTTAGAAGTGTCGCAGCATGTTCCAAGTTTCTTTGTACTAATTCTGCTCCTTCTTGAAGTTTACCCATAGTAGCATCATCATTTGTATTCGCTTTTTTTGCAATAAAATCTAAATAAGATGCTGTTGTGAGTGCAACACCTATCGGTGTGCTTATTTCATGAGTAATACTTGAAACCAACTGATTGGTTAAATGATTTTTCTCGTGTTCTAGTAACAATTTATGAGTTTTTTCTAAATCTTTTAATGTTCTATTTAAATTTACATTGCTATCTAATAAAGTTAAGTCTTTCTCAATCGTGCTTTTAAGAGCATCAAACAATTCTAATTGCTCCATACTGTATTCTTTTTCTTGATTGTCTAAGATACACATGGTACCAAACATTTCACCTGTAGGCCATTTTAATGGCAGGCCCATATAATTTACCATATCAGCTTTTACATCTGGACTCTCAGCCCAAAATGGATCTGTAAGTGCATTGGATACAACCAGAAGCTCATCATTACCGATGACGGTTTCACAATAATGACCGATTCCTATATCAGCACGTTTATTTTTCGTGAAAATATTTTCTATGTTATTACTCTTAGCAAAGACTTCAAGATGCTCTTCATGTAATCTCATAATCAATGCATTAGGCACATCAAACAGCTTAATCGCTAAGTCTAGTATTTCCTGCCATTTCTCAATGACTGAATCCTGAATAAGATCAGCATGTGACTTATTAATAGATACTTCTTTAGGTCTCTCTTTACCCTTTACTTTCAATTTTGGTTTCAAGAACACCTCCTAATTATCTAAACGACAGATTTTACGATTTCATGTAGTTTATCCATAGTACAATCTGTTTTATGAATGTAACCATCAATACTATCAATTAAGGACATATATTCATCTGGTACATTACCAGGTTGTCCTGATCTGACAAATATACGGATATGTTTATGTGTGCATTTTTTATTAATATAATCTATGACTTTATACCCTGCATGAATCGTTTCCATAATGATATCAAGAAAGATTAAATCATACCGATTACAATCAATCATTTCAATCGCTGAAGCAGCCGACTCACTGTAACTAACAGTCGCCTCAATGCCTTCATATTCAAGTAGATTTAATGCCATTTTTGTTGCAATAAAAACGTCTCTTTCATCGTCAATAACAAGGACTTCTATTTTTTTCATATGTACCTCCACAAATGTCAATTCATCTAGGTCTATTGATTCTTATAAAATAATTCTAACACATATCGCTCTTGCCTTTCCATTTTATACCCAATCTATTTAGGAACATGCAAATTAAGTCAAATATTGTCATTTACGAAACATAAGTAAAGTATCTCTTATATTATTTCATAATTCGCAAACTAATTTGCTCACGACCTGATAAAATAGTAATCCAATTTTATTAAAATAACCACTTTTAATTTGAACAAAAAAAAAGCCGAAAAACGGCTTTAGTATCTTATTTGTCCATTACCCCTAACGATGTATTTATGTGTTGTCAATGCTTTAATACCCATTGGACCTCTTGCATGAAGCTTTTGGGTACTTATACCCACTTCGCCACCAAACCCGAATACTTCACCATCAGTAAATCTCGTTGAAGCGTTCACATATACTGCGGATGCATCCACTTCATTTAGAAACTTTTCAGCCAATTGATAATGTTCAGTCACTATAGCTTCTGAGTGACCACTACCATAAGTATTAATATGTGTAATGGCTTCTTCAATTGATGTGACAGACTTTATAGAAAGTATTGAACTCAGATATTCAGTTTCCCAATCTTCATCAACAGCTAATATACCATCTTTCATATATGGTAAACATGTTTCACATGCTCTAATTTCAAATGCTTTTTCAGTCAATAACTCATTGAGTTTAGGTAGAAGCATTTCTGCTACTTTTTCATGTACCAACAGTGTTTCCATCGCATTACATACACCTGTACGTTGTGTCTTTGCATTCATAATGATATTAAGTGCGTTCTCTAGATCTGCATGTTCATCAACGTAAGTATGACATAAACCTTCTCCAGTCTCTATGACCGGTACTGAAGCACCAGCAATAATTGCCTTTTTTAATCCTCTACCACCTCTTGGAATTAAAACATCCAAGTAATCATTCATAGTAATTAAGTATTTGACTAAAGCTCGGTCTGTATGTTCAACAAGTTGAACAACATCTGGATTCATACCTTCAGAAGCAATTGCTTGTCTTATCACTTGCGATAATGCTTTATTGGTGTATATAGCTTCTGAGCCGCCTCTTAGAATCACACAATTACCTGATTTTATAGATAACCCTGCAACATCCACTGTAACGTTTGGTCTTGATTCATAAATCATACCGATCACACCAAGTGGTACAGAAAGTTGTGTAATCTGCATGCCATTGGCATGTCTCCACGATTTAAGACTTTCATGAATAGGGTCTTCAAAGTTAATGATCGTATTTAAACCACTTATCATACCTTCTATTCTTGTATCATTAATCTCCAGTCTATCTAATAAAGCTGTTGATAAACCATTGGACTTACCCAATTCCAAATCTTTCTTATTTTCTTTAATAATCATTTCTTTTGAAGATAAAAGTCCCTTAATAATGTGTTTTATCATATTGTTTCTAGTTGTAACACTAGACTGAGCCAAATCAAGTGATGCCGTTTTGGCTTTTTTTCCTATCGTTAATATATAGTCTTTCATTTTATCCTCTTAATCTTTTAAATAGTGTACCTTCAGCTTTACCTTCTACTATATCTTTAAGAACCCAATCTTTTGAACTATTGGCAATCACCATATGAATACCTGCTTCTGTTGCAATTTCAGCAGCAGTTAATTTGGTAATCATACCACCTGTCCCAATAGCTGAACCAGAATCTCCTGCTAGTTTCTTTATATCATCATTTATAGTAACAACTTCTTCTATTAATTTGGCATCTTTATTTTCATTTGGATTGTCATCATATAAGCCATCTATATCTGATAAGATTATCAGTAATTCTGCATTTACTATCTTAGCTACCATCGCTGATAAAGTATCATTATCACCAAAAGTAATTTCATCTACAGCAACTGCATCGTTTTCATTTACTATCTGAATCACATTTCTACTGAGTAACGCTTGACTTGCATTTTTCGCATGAAACAGTCTATTTTCATCTTCTAAACCATCTCTAGTTAATAAGAGTTGAGCGACTACTTTACCATACTCCGAAAACATCTTCTGATACATATGAATAAGAGCCACCTGTCCTACTGCAGCTGCTGCCTGAAGAAGAGGGATTTCCACGGGTCGCTTCGCAAGATTTAGTTTTCCCATTCCAGCTGCTATAGCACCTGAAGAAACAATTACGATTTCATAACCTTTGTTATGTAAATCTGCAACTTGTTTTACCAATGATTCCAGTCTATGAATATGAATCATACCGGTATCATTTGTTAAAGATGACGAACCAACTTTAACCACTATTCTCTTTACATCTTTCATTGCTTCTTTTCGCATTGTGCGTCCCTCCCGTACATACATACTACTCAAAGTGAGTATTAGACTGTATTATACTAGAATTAATCAAAGCTGTCTATACCTTTAAACACAAAAAAATGCATACTGAGTATGCATCTTTCCTTGTTTATGAATTCTTACTAAAACCATTCAAGATAAGCTTCTACTGCTTCATCTATCCAGATTTTTGGTGTTGCTACAGACTCTTCTTGAGAAAAAGTCTTATGTAATGGAATCGAATGTTTGCTGACAATTTGCTCTAGATACGTCGTAATTGCTTCTGGCATACTTATACCGAGTTCTTTTAAGACCACATCGACTTCACTTACAAGTGCTGTTTCTACCTCAAAATTAATACTCTGTTTTAACACATTATCACATCCCTTCAATTAATTATACTGCAAAATTTCGGGAATAGAAATACTTGATTATAAATATGATTTCATATACAGGTATAGGCTTTTATTCTATATCAATCTGTAAGTTCTTCATACCTGCTAACGCGTTCACAACAGCAAAAATTAATACGGCTGCCAAGTTCGATGTGACTTTATCATGATCAAATCTTGGAGAAACCTCGGCTATATCAAAACTGATGACTTTATTGCTTTCTATGATGTATTTTATGAGTTCTAAAACTTGCTCTGGTTCCAAACCGATGGCTTGAGATGCGCTGACCCCTGGTGCATAAGCAGCAGAAAAAACATCTGCACAAATTGTCATATAGATTTGATCATGTCTTGTGATAAAACGGTTCAGTTTTTTGATACGCATCATGGAATCTGAAACAAACATATCTTTCGCAAGTATATATTCTGCTGTCATCTCTTTTGCTGATTTAAAAAGTGCTACTGTATTACTTCTTTTTTGAACACCGATACAAAAATAACCATAATCAACTTTTTCTTCTTGACACAAATCATAAATCTGTCTAAACATCGTACCAGAACTCCCACCATTTGGATAAGGTCTAATATCTAAGTGTGCATCAAAGTTAATGATACCTAATTTCTTGGTAGGATCTAGATGACGTCTTAAACCCATGTAATGTCCAAATGCAATTTCATGCCCACCACCTAATACAACTGGAAACATATTTGATGACAGTATTTTGTCCACCACTACTGAAAGAGAATCTTGAGCTTCTTCTAACGATCTCCCACTTACTAAAATATTACCTGCATCAAATAACTTCACTTGTGAGTCAAATTGACATGGTAAATTCGACATTTCTTTACGAATACTATTGGGACCTTTTGAAGCACCAACACGTCCTTTATTTCTTTCAACACCTTGGTCACAGCAAAAACCTACAAAACATATGTTAAGCGGACCATCAATGACTTCATTGTTGTTCAAATCTATAGGTTTAACCCATTGATGCCATCTAAATGCATCAAAGTCAGTTGTATCATCTATTCTTCCTTGCCATATTTTTGAATCTGTTGGATGTAAAAATTTCATATCTACCTTCTTTCTCTACCGTTATATACAGTAACATAAAAACGTCATTAGAAAGACTAAACATTGTCTATACTACCGCAAAACAAAAAGACATTAGCTGTCTTTTTATAAACCTAATTTACTTATACAAAACAGTTCTGTGAAGTCCAAGTAACTTAGAAGCTTCTTGTATTAACTTTATTTGAAATTCATCTACACAATGTTTAATATCTAGGGAGTCTCCAAGTCATTTTGATTGATTTGTACACAAGATTCATCGTATTCATTTAAAAGTGCATTCCGGCAAATCTCTATCATTGATGATATGCCCTTTTGACAACATTTCTAAGCTCTCTTACATTCCCAGGCCAACAATAACTTTCTAATCGAGTTAATACCTCAACTGAGAATTTGTTAGGACAAGAATCATATATCGCTTGAAAGCTTTTTAAAAGGCGTTGACTCAACAACTTAATATCACCATGTCTTGACCTCAATGGTGGTATGTTTAGACTCACAACATCTAATCTGTAATAAAGATCTTCTCTGAATTTACCTTGTAATACCAACTCTTTTAAATCTTCATTAGTTGCAGAAATAACGCGTACATCAATTTCTACTTTCTCATTACCACCAATTCTTTCAAACTCTCGTTCTTCCAAAACTCTTAATAGTTTGGCCTGCATTTCAAGAGGCATTGTACCAATTTCATCTAAGAATATTGTACCACCATTGGCCAACTCGAATTTACCAATTTTTCCACTGGTTGAAGCGCCAGTAAACGCACCTGATTCATAAC
>JABXKX010000387.1 GCA_013619035.1 Peptostreptococcaceae bacterium | reverse complement strand
ATTTAGCTTTCAGTTTTTTCGCTTTACTTTCCAAAAAAGTAGAAAGCGATAACGCGTTTCCAATTGGCGTATTTATTTCATGAGCAACACCAGTCACTACAAGGCCTAAAGACGCATTTTTTTCTTGTTCAACAATCAATTGAAATTGCGATTCTAACTCTTGATTCTTTCTAATAATCTCTTCTTCTAATGTTTTATTTACATTTCTAAAAGTATTGATGATGCTTTGAAATGAATTAGATAATGCACCCATTTCGTCGAATCTACTCAAATACTTATCAGGGATGTTTCTTGATAAATTTCCTGCAGCCACATCTCTCCCATAATCCACTAACAAAGTATAAGGTTTGGTCGTTAGTTTCACTAAAATATAAACCAAATACATCACTATTACAATCGTCCCTATTAATATAAGAATAATGACTAAACCACGATCTCTTACCTCTTCTTCAACACGCTTTGCATCTATTAGGGTAACAATGATCCAGCCCCTTTCATCAACTGAATGAGACACCAAATAGTACGGTTGTCCATCCATTTCAATTGGAATCAATTGACCACTTGTACTTTTAATCTCTTCTTCATATTGGTAAAAAGGTTCCTCTTTATCAAACATATTCTTTTCCACTATTTTATCCAATTCAGGTGTATAAACATAGGTCCCATCACCTGTAATCAAGTAACTTATATCATTGTCTCCTTGCTTCATCATTTGAAGCATTTCAGGTACATCTTCTAATACAATATCTACAACAGCAAATCCATAAAACTCTCCATTCTCTCTTAAAGCTTCTATCGAGGAAATGACAACACGTCTTGTAATCCATTCAATATATGGCGGTGTTAAACCAACACCTTCAGTTGACAAAGCATATGAATACCAAGGTCTTTTAACGATATCATAACCTTCCTCAGGAATATTACCTAAACTATCTAAATAAAAATTTGCTTTTTCATTCGCAACCCATGTTAGAAAATAACTGTCATTACTTTCTGCAATATCTACTAAAAGATCCGACACCTCATCATATAGATAATGTCCCGTTACATCCTCTCTTGTCTGAACTTCTTTCAAATAGGTTTTTATATGACTTTGCATTCCCATATATTCCGTCGCAAGCTTTGCATTTTCAAAAATATTTCTAATATCTTTAGATATTGATTCCGCTTTAAGGCTAGTTACTTCAACTAAGTTCGTAAATGTCATATCAGATATATAATTAAATATAAAAATTGCTGAAGAGCCTAAGGCAATCAGTAGCGTTACAGAGATTACAATGGTAATTTAAATTGATAAATTAGCTTTTATTCTCATCATTTTCTCCCGACTTCACTCACAATAGTTGTTTATATATTTATACCTCTAACAATAATTCATAATCAGTTAGTTATTATTGCCCCTTCTCTTAAACGTCACTATTTAAATTTCATATAGACCATAATTTTGATTGACAGCCTTTCATCGCTATGTTATTATCGATATTAAATTAATATGGCTCGGATGAAGGTAGTGGAATTGTTTACAAAACCGTTATTGGACGAACCTCTGGAGAGACTCATTATGAGCGCCGAAGGGGAAAGCTGCACTGCAGTGAAACTCTCAGGTACAAGGGACAGAGGAAGATTATTACCATTATTTTGGTATGTTCTGACTTTCTAGAGGCTTTTTATATAGCCTCTTTTTTTGTTCTCACAGCTCGTTATAAACACACTAAGGAGAAGAAAATGAATGCATTTGTATCAGTACTAGGAATGGACAAAAAAGGAATTATCAAAGAAGTATCAGGCATACTTTCTGACACCTCTATTAATATTCTAGATATCAATCAATCGATTGTGCAAGGGTATTTTACGATGGTAATGTTTGTAGACTTAACCGACATGACGATAGAACTCAACATGCTAAAAAAAGCACTCGATGAAATTGCAGATAAACTTCAGCTTAAAATCAAAGTACAGCATGAAGACATTTTTAATGCCATGCATAAAATATAGGAGGCCCCATGAGTCAGTTTAACAATATCTTAGAAACCATAAAAATGATTGATAAAGAAAAACTTGATATTAGAACCATTACAATGGGCATTTCTCTTTTGGATTGCTGTGACAAAGATGGTGAAGCAGCACGCCAAAAGATCTATAATAAGATTACAACTTATGCCAAAGACTTGGTTCAAGTCGGTGAAGCCATCGAAGAAAAATATGGTATTCCGATTATCAATAAACGTATTTCTGTCACCCCTATTTCAATCGTTGCTCAATCAAGTAACGACTCGGACTATGTCGCCTATGCACAAACCTTAGATAAGGCAGCAAAAGCTGTTGGCGTTAATTTTATCGGTGGCTTCTCTGCTCTTGTTCAAAGAGGTTATACCAAAGGAGATAAAATTCTGATAGACTCTATACCCAAAGCTTTGGCGACTACTGATAGAGTTTGCGCTTCAGTTAATGTCGGTTCTACTAAAGCTGGAATTAATATGGATGCCATAAAGGATTTAGGTCATATCATTAAAGAAACAGCCTTAGAAACAAAAGATCAAAACAGCATTGGTTGTGCCAAACTTGTTGTCTTTTCAAATGCAGTTGAAGACAATCCTTTTATGGCAGGAGCATTCCATGGCGTTACTGGACCAGAATGTGTCATTCATGTGGGTATAAGCGGTCCTGGTGTGGTGAAGGTCGCACTTGAAAAAGTAAAAGGAGCACCCGTTGATATTGTCTCGGATACCATCAAGAAAACCGCTTTTAAAATCACTAGAGTCGGTCAATTGGTAGCAACAGAAGCTTCTGAACTTTTAGGTGTGCCATTTGGTATCATTGACCTCTCTCTAGCACCTACCCCTGCTGTTGGTGACAGCGTGGCTAGAATTTTGGAAGAGATCGGTTTAGAACACTGCGGGTGTCATGGTACCACAGCAACACTGGCTCTATTAAATGATGCGGTAAAAAAAGGCGGTATCATGGCATCATCACACGTCGGAGGTCTCAGTGGTGCTTTTGTACCGGTTAGTGAGGATGAAGGCATGATTGCTGCTGTAGAAGCTGGCGCTCTGAGTATTGATAAACTGGAAGCCATGACCTGTGTCTGTTCAGTGGGTTTAGATATGATTGCTGTACCTGGTGATACGCCATCCAGTACAATTTCAGCAATAATAGCAGATGAAGCTGCTATTGGTGTCATTAATAATAAAACCACAGGTGTAAGAATCATCCCTGTTGTTGGAAAGAAATTAGGTGACTCTGTAGAATTCGGTGGTTTATTGGGAAGAGCCCCTATTATGAAAGTCAATTCATATTCAAGTGAAAGTTTTATAAGTCGCGGTGGACGTATGCCTGCACCGGTTCATAGTTTTGGTTCTATAATATTTAGTGTGGGTGAAAACTCACACTATTTTAATTTGCAAAAAAATAAGACACGAGTAACTCTCTTAGATATAATGTAATCACCACAAAAACATAATCAAAGGAGAGAACTCATGCCTCATAATGATTCTATAGGAATTTTACTCGATTTAAAAGACCCCAACATCACTTTTTACAAAAACTTTTATTCAGAAAGGATTATCAAAGGGATTGTGCATAAAGTCATCTCTGCTAAACTAACATATCAGCCAAAAGCTTGTTATAAATGCGGACATATCTTTGATGAAAATATTATCAAACATGGATTTAAGAAATCGACAATTAAACTCTTAAGTACAGCTGGATATCCCTCTCTATTGGATTTAAATAAGCAACGATATATATGTCACCACTGTCACTCTACTTTTACTCTTAAGACTGATCTTGTGAAGAAAAATTGTTTCATAGCAACTAAAACTAAACTGTCTATTGCAATCGATGCACAGAACAAGATTTCTGAGAAGGACTTAGCTAAAAGACATAATGTATCGCACTCAACGGTCAGTAGAATTATTGATACAGCCTATGAAGCTTATAAAACTAAACGTAATTATTTACCAAAGAACCTTAACTTTGATGAGTTCAAATCTGTTAAAGAAGCGTCTGGTGCTATGTCTTTTCTCTTCGTTGATGCTGATACTGGTGAAATTGTTGATATCGTAGAGAATAGAAAACTACATTACTTAAAGACCTACTTTATGGGATTTACAAAAGCCGCTAGACGAGCTGTAAGAAATATTGTAATAGATATGTATGCGCCATACATGACGTTAATTAAAGCCTTGTTTCCCAATGCGAAGATTATTATAGATAAGTTTCACTTAGTTCAGCTGTTTAACAGAGCCCTAAATAAAACAAGAATACGAATAATGAATCAGAATGATGAGCACTACAGCAAGTTAAAAAGATATTGGAAACTCATTCTTAAAGATCGTGACAAGCTGGATTGTGTCAAACTTAGGTACAACCATTCATTTAAAAAGCAAATACGCGAAGTTGATATAGTAGCATTTTTACTAGATCGTTGTCCTGAACTTAGAGCTAATTACAGCTTATACCAAGATGTAAAAGCAGCAATAAAACTTAAAAGCATCGAGTTATTAGACCGATCAATCGCAGACCCAGACATCTTAATATCTGATTATATACTTACATCTATCAAAACGACTAAGAAGTATAGAAGCTACATTGTAAATATGTTTAATACCAAATATACAAATGGTGTTATCGAAGGAATAAACAATAAAATCAAGGTCATCAAAAGAATTGCATTCGGTTACAGAAGTTTCGTACATTTTAAAAACAGAATACTCATCACCCAAGGTAAACTGAAATTAAAAGCAGCCTAAGATCATTCGATCCTAGACTGCAGTTACATTTATCTTTGTAAGTTACTCTCCACCAACACTATTTGACAAAGAGCCTCTAAAACAAAAGGATGATACTTTTGTATCATCCTCTAAATATGCATTATCTAAACTAATCATTAATCTAATTTAAATCTATCTAATTCTGTTTTTAAGTGAACTGAGATTTCATTTAATGTCTCAGCCGCTCTAGCAACTTCTTCAACAGCTACATTTTGTTGTTGCATTGTTGCTGTAACTTCTTCTGAAGATGCTGCAGTTTCTTCTGAAACAGCTGAAATATTATCAATTGAAGATACAATTGCATTCTTATCTTCCTCAAGATCATTAACTGATGAACTAATCATATCAATATTCTCTGAAATTTGATCTACAGAAGTTGAAATTGTACCAAAGGCATCATCCACCCTCTCAACCGCTTTTGATTGTTCATGAGCAATATACTTAAGATCTTCCATACTCTTAACAGTTTCATTCGAATCTGTTTGAATATTGATAACAATATCTCTTATCTCTTCAGCAGACTTAGACGATCCTTCAGCCAGTTTTCTGATTTCATCTGCAACAACTGCAAAACCTCTACCATGTTCACCAGCTCTTGCTGCTTCAATCGAAGCATTTAATGCCAATAAGTTAGTTTGTTCTGCAATAGAACTGATTGCATCTAATATAGAAGAAATAGATTGTGTTTTATTATTTAACTCATTGATAATAGATTCAATATCTGAATTGGCTTTATCACTTGATTCTGTTTTTTCTCTTAATTCATTGATTGCTTTAACGCCTACAAGATTTGCATCAATTACTTCTTTTGTAGAAGTTAATAAGACATCTGTATTTGTACTTAGTTCTTGGAATTTCACAGATAATTCTCTTGCTACAATGGCACCTGCTTCAGCATCACCCGCTTGATCGGAAGCCCCTTGAGCAATTTCATCAACGGTTCTAGCGACTTCATCAGCAGAGGCACTTGTTTCTTCAGCTGTTGCTGCTAAAGTTTGAGCAGACTCCGTTAATTCATCCGATACAGCTTGAACATTTTTTAAAAGTCCTTTTATGCCTTCAACAGTTTCTGTAAAAGTCTTACCAATAGCACCAATCTCATCATTAGATTTCACATGGATAGATGCTGTTAAATCACCATTTTTGATTCTTTCCATACCCTCCATTACAACTTTTGTACCTTTTGAAATGGTTTTGGCATAGATAAATGCAATGAGTCCACTAAGGATTAATGCAAAAATATTTACAACAAAAATATTTTTTGTTATTTTTGAACTTTGCTTTTTAAATTCACTTGTTTTCATTGTTGCAAGAATATGAAGACCCGTAAGTTCTGACGTCTCGTATACTGCAAACTTATCTTCTTCACCATAATGATAATCAATTGGCTCATGATTCTCTTTAGAAATAGCTTCGATAATTTCCTCTACAGGTATGCCTTTACCAACAACAGCAGAATCAGGATGTGTTAATGTAATCAACTCTTGATCAATTAATGTTGGGTAACCAGATTCTCCGATTTTTATTTCATTTAACACTTCAGAAATATAGTCCAGTTCAACATCAATTCCAACAATACCATACAATCTAGAACCATCTGTGTTATAAACCGGTTGAGAAACTCTCATATGATAAGTACCATCATCGTTTTGAATTGGTCCCGTCCATAAAACATCGTCTGAATCAACAGTATTTGCGAAAATCTCTAATTTTGAATAATCGATTGACTCATCAATCTTCTCACTAGGAACCGCATCAAGCGTACCCGATTTACTGATATAGTATATTGCAGTGATATCTTCATTTGTATTATATATAGTTTCCATAGATTCAATCAAACGCTCTTTAAACATTGCATTTGCAGATGCTTTTCTGACATTTGGATCTGCTCCATAAATATGTAGGATACTTTCATATTTTTCAAAGAACATATCTACAATTTGAGTCGTCTCAATAATCAATTCTTGTGTACTTGCTTTAAAGTTTGTTTCAATAATATCTGCTGCTTGATTGCTTGCAGAAAATCCAACATAAGTTAATGCAATAAAAATAAGCAAACAAAACATGATGACCAATTTCACACCAATTTTAAT
>JABXKX010000221.1 GCA_013619035.1 Peptostreptococcaceae bacterium | reverse complement strand
CATCAATATAAGGCAATAATTGTTTTAAAGGAATCTCATTAATAAGACCATTGGTAACCAAAACAATTTTTTTATCTGGTCTTGTTTTTCTTATTAACTGGCAGACATCCAATATATACTCATAGTTAATAAGAGGTTCGTTGTATGTAAAAGCAATACCCAAACCTTTAATTTGATCAATCAATTGCTCCGGAAAAATAGTTTCTACATCATATACTCGTTGTGATAATTCATGGTTTTGACAAAATGAACAACTCATATTACAGCCATATGAGCAAACGGATAAAATGTCTCGTCCAGGATAATAATGATATAATGGTTTTTTTTCAATTGGATCAAGATGAGCCGTAACTAGCTTACCGTATGAAATAGCATATAGTTTACCATTGATATTTTTTCTTACTTTACAAAGTCCAGACTCACTACGACTTATCACACAGTAATGAGGACAGAGCTCACATTGTACCTTATCATGATCTAATTTTTTATAATACAAAGCTTCTTTCATAGTCTTCTCCTACTTTAATCATAACGAAAAAAACATTATCCGTCATCATTTTCATGCAAAAATAAAACATTTTCATGTTCTATTATAGGTAATTATCCTTTTTTCCTATAAACTGGAAACAGGAGGTGCAATATGTTTTTACAACTACCGATCATTATATGTACAGTATTACTTTTTATAGGTATTTTCTTATTCAACAAATATCTAATCAAAGGCCATAAGAACTACATGTATAGTGCAGGTGTCTCTGTCGTAATCAGTCTTATTCTATTTTTAACTCGGTACACAGACCGCTTGATTGATGCATTTGCTGTTATCATGATTTTTATTTTAAGTGGGATTATCATGTTAATTCCATGTTATATGGTTCATAAAGAAATGAAACATTACAGACTCGTATTTATTATCACTCACGCCATAACATTTACTTTACTTGCTGGTATAAGAACTCTCATTTTAATACCCAATCCATATTACTATGTAACATTCTTTATGGTCTTTACTTCATTGTATGTCTTTAGAGGTACTGAAGATAAAATTAAGGCGTTTACTATGGTTGGTATTTTATTATTGGTAAGATTGGTAATCACTTTTGACTATTATCCCCCTCTAGACTTTGAACAACGAATGGCTTTTAAATCATTTGTAAGTGATACAGAAACATTAAACAGAACTCAAAGCAAACCTGTTATAATGGGCATTGATTATTTTGAAACAAATCATTCTAAAGGCTCTATTAACGCTGTTAGAAGTATTCAAAGAGATGATGACATAATCATTTTAATCACATATCAAGATGGTTCTAAAAACCACAGACTCATTTATGAGGACAATCATATTAGAGAATATCAGGAGGAATAACATGAATATACAACCAATTACTTTTAGCTTCATATTAATACTTCTTTCGCTGATATCCTTTGCTATAGCACTCTCAAAAGAAAATGTTAAACCAAACATATACATCACAATTTTTACATTTTTATTGGGATACGGTAGCTTTATAGTCTTTTATACAGATACTTTAATAGACGCACTTGGCATGTTTCTTTTATTCGGTATAAGCAGTATTTTACTTGCAATTCCTTGTTTACTTCTAAAAAGGGAAAAAGGCTATATGATTATGTTTATAGTCACTCATATAGTAGCAGCCATATTGCTTTCAGCAGTAAAAAAACTTGGTTTAATCAGTAGTCCATCATATATCACATCATTGTTATTTGTATTTGCTTATATCTATATCATCGGAAGAAATGAAGAATTTCTAAAAGCAGTTGTCATCATCGTGTTTAGTATTACTTTAAGTATGACACTTCATTTAGATTACTCTTTACCATCTAGTTTTGACATTTGGCCAACTAACGATACAGTTATTACAACTCAGTGTAAACCTGTAATAGCAGCAACTGATTATTTTAAAGTAAATCATAATGATGAACACATCAAAACGACTGAAACTATTCATCAAGATGGCAATATCTATGTTTTTATTACAACAGGCAATACCCCAGAAGGTTATTTCTTTATTTATGAAGATGGTGCTGTTCAGCCATTTTCAAATGATATTTAGGAGGTCATATGGCATTTGTAATTTTGGGTGTGATTGAAGGTGTTTCATTTATCCTTTCGAAATCAACCATAGATATGGAAACATTCTTTTTTATATGGTGTTTCATACCATTTGTATTTTTGTACTTCGGTATGAATTCAGGTCATCAATTTATCAATAATCCTAGAAATGTTATGGCTAATGTTGATATAGCAGTTTCTAAAACCACACACGAAAAACGTATAAAATCAATTACTACAGGTTTTCATTTAAAAAGTGCATTGTTTCAATATCTACTATTAGGGATTGTAAATATTATCGTTACAATTATTATATACAATATAAAATATTAAAAGGACCGTTAAGGTCCTTTTCTTATTCCCAAGGTAACTTGCCACCCTGATGTTTAATATTCATTAACCCAATCCAAGAAAATGCTGAAGATGCAATCATCATGACTGCAACAATACTAAAAAGTGTAAAACCTTTCTTGCCTGAACAACATATTTTCTCTTCTTTCTTCTTTGGTACCAATACTCTTGCCATGATAACCTCTTTCCTATCCTTGTAGTTTAACGAGTAATTCTTCTAGTACACGATCAGCCTCTTCATGAGCAACTTGACATGTTCCTGCATTCATATGACCGCCGCCACCATAAGATAACATGATTTCTCCGATATTCACATCACTAGTTCTATTGATAATTGACTTGCCTACTGTAAATACAGTATTCTGTTTTTTAAATCCCCATATAACTTGTACAGATATTTTAGTATCTGGGAATAACGCATATTTAACAAATCGATTTCCAGGATAAATGGTTTCCTCATCTTTTAAATTTACAACTAAAACATCACCATTTACGACAGCATTGTCTTTAATCTGTCCATAGAATTGATCTTTATAACTAAAGAACAAATCCACTCTTTCTTTGACATCTGGTAAATTTAAAATATCCTCTATGCTATGATTCTTACAGTATTCAATTAAGTCCATCATTAGATTGTAATTTGAAATTCTAAATTCTCTAAAACGACCTAATCCAGTTCTAGCATCCATTAAAAAGCTTAACAGTTCCCAACCTTTCGGATCCAGAATATCATCTTTTGTAAACCAAGCAGCATCCGCTTTATCAACCGCTTCCATCATTTCATCTGATATCATTGAAAATCTAGTTTTACCACCATAATAATCATATACTACTCTCGCTGCGCTTGGTGCATTTGGATCGATAATATGATTATCTAATTTTTCTGTATTACGTATCGTCTCACTTAAGTGATGATCAAAAGCTAGGCCAATACCCTTTGCATAAGGTAAATTTGTAGAAATATCATTCTCATTAACTTCTATTTTACCATCCTGCATATCTTTAGGATGAACAAACTTTATATCTTCTATTAAATCCATTTCTTTTAATAATACTGCACATACCAAACCATCAAAATCACTTCTAGTAATCAATCTCTTTTTATTACTCATACACCCTCCCTATAGTCAAATTATTTAATACCCTTTATTTATACCACATCTGAGTTTTATTAATCTTAAATTCAACAAAAAAGAGGTTATGATTTAACATAACCTCTTACGAAACATTTTTACTTCTTCTTATTGCCTTTTAAACTGACTATTCTATGGATCAAATTCTTATTTTCCATATAATAATAACCCATTCTAATAAATTGAAATCTTGAATGACCAGCATCAAAAGACTCATCTAAATTATCTTCAACTCTACCCACTGTAACCTTTAATGACTCTGGGTTTACCGATTCTACTAGTGTATCATCTGATGGTGTTTCTAAAAATAAATCTTCATAAGTTCTAATTTCTACAGGTCTGCTATAAGACGATACCCAGTGTATCGTGCCTTTTACTTTCCTACCTGTAAAACCACTGCCACTTTTTGTTTCAGGATCATAAGTACAATGAATTTCCGTAATCTTACCCGACTCATCTTTTATCACATCATGACATTTAATAAAGAAACCATGTTTTAATCTTACTTCTCCCAAAAGAGTCAATCTCTTATACTTTGGTGGTGGATTTTCACTGAAATCCTCACGCTCAATATATAATTCTTTGGTTAGTTTGATTTCTCTTTTACCAAAACTTTCATCTTTAAAATGATTGTCTGCAGATAGCACTTCTTCTTTATCTAAATTAGTAATCACAACTTTTAAAGGATCAACTACAGTCATAAAGCAAGGAACTGTTTCTTTTAAATCTTCTCTTACAAAATGTTCTAATAATTTATAGTCAATTGTACTTTCATTTTTGGGAACACCAATCTCTTCTAAGAAATCAACAATCACTTTCGGTGTGATGCCACGTTTTTTAAGTCCTTTTAGAGTTGGTAATCTCGGATCGTCCCACCCCTCTAAAATGCCACTTGCTACTAATTGCCTTAGGTATCTCTTCGAGGTAACAACCCCGGTTAAGTTCAGTCGTCCAAATTCAATTTGTCTAGGCAACGGCTTCTCTAAATCTAAATTATTAAGCACCCATTCATAAAAGGGTCTATGATTAACAAATTCATTAGAGCACAGAGAATGTGTCACCCCTTCAATATAATCTTGTATAGGATGAGCAAAGTCGTACATCGGATAAATGCACCATTTATCTTTTGTACGATAATGATTTTGGTGTAATACTCTAAAAATAACTGGATCTCGCATCAAAAGGTTAGGATCACTCATATCCATCTTAGCTCTTAAAACACAAACACCTTCTTCAACTTCGCCACTTCTCATTTTTTCAAACCACATTAAATTCTCTTGAGTGCTTCTATTTCTATAAGGACTGTCTTTACCTTTTTCGGTTAAAGTACCTCTATATGTTCTCATTTCATCTTGAGACAAATGACAAATGAACGCCTTATTTTCTTTGATTAGATATATTGCATAATCATAAATTTGATCTGCATAATCAGATCCAAAATAAGCTGTTTCTCCATAATTAAACTCCATCCACTTAAAGTCATCTTCTATTGCATGAACATATTCAATATCTTCTTTGGTTGGATTTGTATCATCAAATCTTAGATTAAATTGTCCATTAAACTTTTTAGCCATTTGATAAGAAATATTGATGGCAAAAGCACTTCCTATATGAAGATAACCATTCGGTTCTGGTGGAAATCTAGTAATAATTTTTTTATGTTTGCCAGCTTCCAGTTCTTTTGTTATTATCTTTTCTATAAAATTCATATCTACTCCTTTTGCAGTTTAGTATTATCCAATTTATAAGCTATGCTGGTATATCTGCAAAACAAGTTCTACATAATTATTTATTTCAGTTCTTGCCCCATCACTCATCACCCCTTTAGTATTACTAGCTATTTTAATACAGAGCATCTGTTTTATCAAGCCCTAAATAAGCACTACACATAGATAAGATCCCGCTGATATCAATATTTTAAATCAATCCGTATCATTAGAATATCTCAAATCTAGACTTAATATAATTTCTTCTAGTTTTATATAAAAACAATCCCATCTCCTAAATGTTTATAGTATAATAAAATATAGACAATTATTATCTAGGAGGTTATAAATGAAGTTACTTGTGGTTACATTATTTCTATTAACAGCTTTGGTCAATATCTACAATAATAAACAAGTTCAGTCCAAAAGGAATCACCTTTTAACACTGATTAGTAAACCTCTTTTAATGCCTCTTCTGATGATCAATTATTTTTTAAACGCAAGTACCATCCATTATCTGGTTATTCTAGCATTAACTTTTGGATGGATAGGAGACTGTGTAATTATTTTCCATCATGAACTCAATCATCAAAAAACAACTAAAAATATGGTACCTTTACTAACCGGTTTAGGTTTCTTCTTATGTGGCCATCTGACTTATATCAATCTTTTTATAAAAGATATAAAATCTCCGAATAAATTTATGTTTTTATGTATCGCACTTTATCTCATCAGTGGATTAATCGTCTATCGTTATCTTCTTAAAAATGGTCTTCTGAGTAAAACGAATACGAAGATATCACATCGTACCAAAACGATTTTAAAGACCGCTATAGCAGTATATATGACCGCTATTATGACCTTTAGTTTCACAGCCCTGTTAAGATGGACTTCATTATCTGATACAGCCACTTTTGTAACGCTACTAGGCACATTATTCTTTATTACCTCTGATACAACTCTATCACTAAAAGAATTTGGTGAACTCGATTTTCTACCAGAACAATGGGTCATGATAACCTATATCTCTGCTCAGTCATTGATTGTATTAAGTCTGATATAATAGTAAACCTTTTTTATACCAAAAAAGATCCTACGAAAGGATCTTTCTAGTTGATTTAACAATTGAATTTAAAACACCACAGCTATTTCTATTGTAATAAGATCATCTTTTTTAAGATGTTCTTTTTTTCTTATTAGACCCTTAATCGGTAACAGGTATGCTTTTAATTTTGTATCATAGAAAACAGATGTTTTCCACTTCGTTTGATTAATGGTCACCTCAACTGGTATAGAACCAAATCCCGGACTAATCTCTCCAAAAATATTTCTAATATCGTCTGATATCTTATCTGGCACCGTTACAAAATACCATGATGAAGGACCATCTCCCGTCCATAACTTACTTTCAAATCTATAACCATTCATCATACACCCACTCTATAGAAAAATTACACCCTATTCACTCTTATTTAATAACACTTTATGATCGCCATCACCTTTCTTATATCCACTATATCACTAAGATAAAGGTCATAGTCAAGTTGTTACAAAAATATAAAAAATCTAATAAGTACAGCAATTGCAAACCAATATGTCTCTTCTA
>JABXKX010000075.1 GCA_013619035.1 Peptostreptococcaceae bacterium | reverse complement strand
TAATATAATACCGCCTAAATCAAACTTGTTTTTTAACATATTTAAACCTGGAATCAGTAAGAACAATGGCCATACAACACCAATTAAATTTCCTAAATTAAAATTTCTTAAGAAAGGTACATCAAATATCTGGAAAATTGTTATAACACCAATTGCAATTAATGCAAAGGCAAATAGATCTTTATTAGTTCGTCTCATAAATGTCTCCTCTTTCATATAAATTCAAGTTGTTATTAACTTACTTACATTGTAAACAATCTCAAAGAACTATTCAATTAAACAAAGATTAAAATCTCATGAGA
The DNA here is from genome assembly GCA_013619035.1 of Peptostreptococcaceae bacterium. Next base: position 6,578 of record JABXKX010000075.1, on the reverse strand, counting down.
AATAATGGCTGTTTTTTAGAAAAGGCAGTTTACTTGAACTTGCAAGTAAATCGTGTTAAAATGAACTTACTTGAACTTTCAAGTAAAATGATAAGTGTAATTTTAGCATGAAAGCATATGTGTTAAAGGAGGAGATCGCGTTGAATATTCAAATAAAGCAACTTAACGAATTAGAAGTAACTGAAATGTATGAACTATTTAAATTGAGAAATGAAGTATTTGTTGTTGAGCAGAAGTGTATTTATCAGGATTGTGATGATAAAGATCACAGAGCATATCATCTGTTGTGCAAGGAGCAAGGTAATATTGTTGCTTATTTAAGAATTTTAGAAAAAGGAGTTTCTTATGATGAAATATCTATAGGAAGAGTTCTGGTAGACCTAAAATATAGAGGTAAAGGTTTGGCTAGAGAAATATTATGGAAAGCTATAGATTTTATAGATAAACATTTAAACGAAAAAATAATTAGAATATCAGCACAAGAATATTTGGTGGATCTTTATAGGAGTTTAGGGTTCGAAATAGATTCTGAGATGTACTTAGAAGATGAAATTCCTCATATAGAAATGATTTATAATAATAAATAATGATGACTAAATCTAGTTTGAAAACCGTTATTAGCAGAATGTTTACTGGATATTTTCTCGTCCCTGATGTTTATATTCGAATATGAGTTACTCTATGTCGTTTAGATTATTTTTCTTTGGAATTGATATAGGAAAAAACATAAATAACAGTTTAAAAATTGGTAGTATGATTAACAATTAGACAAGTATCATGGAGGTAACATGGATAAATTAATAATGCGTGAAATTGGTATGATCGCAAGATGTCTTCAAACAATTAGTGATGTTGAGTTTAGAGAATTAAACTTGGAAAAGGGGCAATACATTTTAGTTGTGAGAATATGTGAAAATCCAGGTATTAGCCAAGAAGAATTATCAAATATGATCAAAGTAGACAGGACTACTGTTGCTAAGGCAATCAAGAAGTTAGTAGAAAAGGGCTACATTGAGAAACTATCTAATGAAAATGATCGTAGAGCATGGAAACTATATCCCCTAAAGAAAGCATTTAAAGTCTATGACTTTCTTCAGAAAGAAGAGCAATATACAACAAGGACAACCCTTAAAGGATTGGATGATAAAGAAAAAGATTTAATATTCGATTTACTGACTAGAATGAGATTAAATATCGAAGAAGATTGGAAACTAGTTAAAAGCGGAAAACACAGAAGTTATTTAAATGACAAGAACAATAATAAAGTTCGCATAATCAAAAACAATGAACAGAGTTAATTAGAATTTTCCCTTCATCACCAGTTATCAAGAATATATTTTGGTAGAGATTATGGAAATACGATTTTATATAAAAGTCTTAAAAACACCCTTAGAATAAATAGCTTAGTCAGAGGGTGTTTTTCTAGTTAACATATTCCTGTGATTCATTATCTCATGATAAACTATTACAATTGTAAGCCATTAATGATAAAGATGATTTATTATGTTTATGATTATTTTATGCTAATAACGTTACCTAATTGCTCGTAAGAGCACCAGCGATAGCTATTTTGCCGGTCCTCTATTACAAGCAAGTTTAAAAGCTGCTCTATCTATATTTTTCCAAAAGTTACTTCAATCATTGTTTGTTCTTATGGGCATATTACACCTTATAGTGAGATGAAATCATAAACCAGTAATAAAGACATAATTCTATGTGGTCATAAAGATTAAAATCTCATGAGAAATAATCTTGACTAAATTACTCGGGTATACTATAATAATGATGAAATCCTAGTAAATAAGTTGGGATTAGGAGGCTGATATGAAACTTTCAACAAAAGGGAGATATGGATTAAAGGCGATGTTTGATTTAGCACTTCACTATGGTGACCAACCCATTGCTTTATCAAGTATCGCTGAAAGAAGAAATATTTCACTAAGCTATTTAGAACAATTAATTGCGCAACTCAAGAAAGCTGGAGTGGTTAAGAGTATAAGAGGTGCACAAGGTGGTTATATTCTTACCAATACACCGGATCTTATTACAGTAGGTCAAGTGTTAAGAGCTCTTGAACAACTGGCACCAGTAGAATGTGTTACAGAAGGCTTTGACTGTGATAGTTCAGAGTTTTGTGTCACACGTGTAATATATAAAAAAATACTAGACAGTATTTTAGAAACCGTTGATAATATTACTTTACAGGATATGATTGATGATTATAATGAAAAGAAAGATTCAAACTCAATAGTAAACAGCATACAATTATTTTGTTAAAGGGGTGTAATAATGACGAAACGTATATATATGGATTATTCAGCAACAACACCAGTCAAAAAAGAAGTCGTAGACACAATGATGCCATACTTTACAGAAATTTTTGGAAATGCATCAAGCCCTCATGGATTTGGTAGAGATGCAAAAAAAGTTTTGATTAAGTGTAGAGAAACAGTGGCAAAGACATTAAATGCTAATCCTGATGAAATTTATTTTACAGCAGGTGGTACAGAGTCAGATAACTGGGCTTTGAAAGGTGTTTTAAAATCAATTAAACCAAAAGGTAATCATATTATTACCAGTACAATTGAACATCATGCGGTACTTCATGCTGCTGAAACTTTAGAAAAAGAAGGTTATAAAGTTACATATTTACCTGTAGATAACACAGGATTAATTTCATTAGAAGATTTAAAAGCTGCTATTACTGATGAGACTGCTTTAATATCAATTATGTTTATTAACAATGAAATTGGTACGATGCAACCAATTAAAGAAATAGGTGAGATTGCAAAAGCACATAACATCTATTTCCATACAGATGCTGTACAAGCTTATGGAAATGTTGCGATAGATGTAGAAGCATTAAATATTGATCTGTTAAGTGTATCTTCTCATAAAATATACGGGCCTAAGGGTGTTGGTGCGCTTTATGTTAGAAAAGGCACACTACTAGCTAACTTTGTAGAAGGTGGCGCTCAAGAGAAGAAGAAACGTGCTGGAACAGAAAATATTTCAGGTATTGTTGGATTTGCAAAAGCTGCTGAAATAGCTCATGAAACTTTAGAAGAACATGTGAATAGATTAACAGCTTTAAGAGATCGTTTAATTAATGGTTTATTATCACAAATTGATTATTCAAGATTAAATGGTCATCCAACTAAAAGACATCCAGGTAATGTGAATATTTCATTTGAATTTATTGAAGGTGAAGCATTGTTATTAATGCTTGATCATAAAGGTGTTGCTGGATCAAGTGGATCAGCTTGTACATCTGGGAGTTTAGATCCATCTCACGTCTTGATGGGTATTGGATTAACTCACGAAGTTGCTCATGGTTCATTAAGATTGAGTTTAGGTGATTTCACAACAGAAGAAGATGTAGACTATGCAATAGAAGTTTTAATACCAATTGTACAACGACTAAGAGAAATGTCACCGTTGTATCCAGCAAATAACTAGTGGGAGGCACATATGTATAACGATAAAGTAATGGATCATTTCTTAAATCCAAGAAATGCAGGAGAAATTAAAGACGCAGATGGTATTGGCGAAGTAGGTAATGCTAAATGTGGTGATATCATGAGAATGTATGTCAAAGTAGAAAATGATGTAATAATAGATGTGAAGTTTAGAACTTTCGGATGTGGATCAGCTATTGCTGCTTCAAGTATCTCAACTGAAATGTTAATTGGTAAAACAATCGATCAAGCTTTAGAAATCACTAATAAAGATGTGGTTGATGAATTAGGTGGCTTACCAGTTGTAAAAGTACATTGTTCAGTTTTAGCTGAGCAAGCATTTAAAGTAGCAATTTACGATTATGCTAAGAAAAATAACAAAACATATGCTGGATTAGAAGGATTTAATCCTGATGATTTAGATGATGCACATGATCACTAAAAGGGCTTAGCCCTTTTTTTTTCGCATTTTTTGCTAGGTATTTTCATTAATTTTCTTATATACTAAAGATGGAGGTGGCTTATGTTTGCATTTCAAGCTATGAGTGAATCAATTGATTATATAGAAAATAATATTAATGAAAAACTAACTGTGGAAGATATTGCTGCTGTAGCTAGTTATTCGTCGTTTCATTATCAAAGACTTTTTCAAATGTTAACAGGATTTACACTTGGAGAGTATATTAGAAATAGACGTATGACGATGGCTTCTAAAGAACTTTTGACCTCCGATATAAAAGTAATTGATCTTGCTTATAAATATCAATACGAGAGTCCTGAGGCATTCACACGTGCCTTCAAGAAATTGTTTGAGATGACACCTACGCAACTCAAAAAAAGTGAGGATTCCATAAAGGTTTATCCTAGACTATCCATTCAAGTACAGATGACCGGTAGAGAGTCTTTATCGTATAAGATAATTGAAAAAGACGGCTTTTATATTGAAGGATTCAAAAAGAGTTTTACAGCAGAAGAAATAATGGCAGGAAAAGCCTATTCAAGTTTTTGGCAGGAAAAGCATGTTGAGATAAACGAGCTGTTAGAGAAAAACGATACAGTTTCACGTATTGGTGCCGGTCGCTATAGAGAAAACAATCAAGGTATTTATGACGCAATCATAGGTACATATGGTGACAATGGGACAACTCTTTATGTGCCTAAAACCAAATGGTGTGTTTTCACAGGCAAAGGACCTGTTAAGGAAACATTACCATTATTATGGCAAAGAATATTTTTAGAGTGGTTTCCAAAAACATCTTTTCAACATTCTGGTATGACGGAATTAGAAATATTTCCTTTAGGGAATACCGATTCTTCGTCCTATCGATATGAAATATGGATTCCTCTTGAAAGTGCAGTATTAAAAAAAACATAGACTTTTGCAGTATTTTGAAAGGCTTAGCCTTTCTGTTTTTTTTTATATGAATAGGGTATTAGATAAACAGGAGGGGTTATGAATTCTATACGCAGTAAAATACTATTTCTTATCCTTATAAGTATTGTGTCGATATCAATTATTATCGGCCTTATTTTCATGTTACAAACTCAATCTGCGTATGACAAAGATGCCTTTGAAACTTATATTCAAGTTGTTTCCAAATACTCTGCTTTTTTTAACCATGAACTTATGGATGTTGAAGAAACAGGGTATGCCATTAAAATAATGGTAGAATCATTATTTGATAAATCAGCATATTTAACAGAACCCAATTATTTAGATGAGTTTGAAACTATCATAAGTTCAAGTATTATGAGGTTTGCAAAAGAAACGTCAAACTCTCACTCAGCATATATGTTTTTTGCTCCAGCATTAGATGATGCGGCTCATGATGTTTGGTATTCTGATTTAAATGGCAATGGTGATGTTATTCGTCAACCAGAAGTCCCATTATCATTTTATGTAGATCAAACACCTTCTAAAAACTGGTACTTTTTACCCGAAGCAACAAAAGAACCATTTTGGTCGTTACCATTCAGTGGCAATATTGATTTTAATCATGAGGTGCTATATGTTTCTAGAACATATCCAGTTGTATTAGATGGTATATTTTTAGGTGTAGCAGGATCTGATTATTATTTTGAAAAAATGGCAGCAGAAATTCATAATATTGAAGAATTAGAATCTGGATATGCAGTATTGTTGGATTCAAAGGGAGAGTTTATTGTAAAACCGGACTCAAATGATTCCGTATTGTATGAGGAGATTAAAGAATGGACAAAGGATTTGTCATTTAACTCAGATAGAGGAGTTCTTGAGTTTTATTCAGAAAATGAAAAGAGTTATTTCATCTATTCGAAACTTCGAAACAAATGGATAATAGCAATTGTTCTTAAAGAGGAAGAGATGTTCAAGTGGTATTATGACCTAAGAGCTATCTTGATTGGTATTGTACTTATTTCAATCTCTTTGATTGGATTAGTTGCTTTGGAGATTGGTAGGTTTGTAACTAAACCGATTGTTAATTTATCAAGGCAAGTGAATATTATTGGAAAAGGTGATTATAATCATGTTATTGTAACAGAAGAGTTTGGTAATGCTAGGGAAACATTATTTTTGGCTGAAAATATTGAAAACATGAAAATTTTACAAAACTATTCATTTGAAAAAATCAGCATGCAAAATAAGAATCTTGAGTTAGAAGTACAAGAACGAACAGATTATCTTAAGAAAAATAATGACAAACTGGAAGCTACACTAGTTGCAAACGAAAAAAAGAATCAAACTTTAAGAGCATTAAACAAGGAATTAGAAGGCACTATATCTAATATGCGAGTGACACAAAAACAATTGCTCGAAACAGAAAAAATGGCATCATTGAGTTTTATTGTTACTAGAATGGCTCATGAATTCAATACACCGATTGGTAGCTTTTTAACGATATTAACCTTTTTAGATTCTCAGAAAAAAAATATAGAAAAAAACTTAGAAACTGGTAGATTAAGAAGTGAAGAATTGGCTTCATTTTTAAAAAGATTTGATGATAGCTATGATTTGATTATACAAAACCTAGGACAAATTAATAATCTTGTTGATCGTTTTAAAGCCTTAGATAGTTACAACCAAGTTTCAATACATGCTCAAATCAAATTAAAAGAGTTTCTAGAAATTATACTAAAGAG
>JABXKX010000397.1 GCA_013619035.1 Peptostreptococcaceae bacterium | reverse complement strand
CTATAATGGAAATAATTAAATCTTACATAAGGACACTAACAATAAAGAGGAGGAAACATGTTTAAGAAAGGGATTGTATCAATACTGATCATTGCTTTACTTTTATCAAGCATGATTGTATTTGCAGAAGATGAGTCGGCGGTAGAAAATGAAGAACCAGAAGTGATTTTTTCAGATGTACCTGAAGATGAATGGTATTATGAAGCAGTAATGACAATGCATAAATATGGTATTATTTCTGGTTATCCTGAAGATAATACGTTCAAACCAGATAATTCTGTGTCACGTGAAGAATTTGCAACAATGATGGTTAAAGCATTGCAATTAGAGACTGTGACGACTAAATCATCGTTTGCAGATGTTGCAGATGGCTATTGGGCTTCCAAGTATATCGAAACTGCAAAATCTTACTTAACAGGGTTTGTAAAAAATGGTGAGTATACATTTAAGCCAAAAGCTGTTGCAGTAAGAGAAGATATGGCAGTTGCTCTTGTAAGAGCTCTAGACAAGCCCGTTTCTGAAGCTGATTTAGCTGTATTAAATGACTATGAAGATGCTGACGAAATTTCTGAGAATCTTAGAAATTATATGGCAAGTGCTATTGCTAATAATTTAATGAGTGGCTCAGAGTTTGAGGGAAAAAAATACATCAATCCTATAAATACTCTAACAAGAGCAGAAGCAGCAGCACTTTTATTATCTGTAGTTAAAGAAGAAAAAATTGTTTTTGATGATGGCACAAAGGTTGTATTGAATGATTCAGATTTAAAATTAGATGTTGTTGAAGTTGAAGGTGGTTTAAAATTATCTTGGGATTATCAATCGTCTAAAGAAGCATCAGGATTTAAGGTAGTGGCTTCTAAATTAGAATCAACACCTGCTTACCCTGATAATGGGAATGCTAAGTATGTTCAAGGAAATTCGACAATTGTTTATAATAATGATTCGTATAATAATGGAGATTTAAGTGTATTTACTGCTGGTGAATCATATTACTTCTCAATTACAGCTTTAGTGGGTGAAGAATATGTAACCAGTAATGTTGTGAAAGCGACTATGCCAGCTGCTATAAGCATTGAGGGTAAAGTACCAGTTGTTAAAGTATCTCAAGCTGGGGCTGGAATTTATGTAGAGTGGAATGCAATTGATCCAACCGGTTTACAAGGTTATAAAGTTGTCGCTTCAAAATCAGATGCAACACCGATATATCCTGAGAATGGTTATGCAACGTGGATTACTAATTTGGATACATTAAAATATTTTATTGAGCCAGGTACTATCTACAAAGGTGGCGACTTGGGTGGTAAGTTTAAAGCTGGTGAAACGTATCATATCAGCGTAACAGCTGTTTATAATTCAGGTAAAATTGCTGGAAATACAGTGACTTATATTATGCCAGGCGAGCCTGCTGAAGAAGTTACAACACAAGAAAGAACCCCTGTTGTTGAAGCGGTAGTAAATGAGGGGAGACTTGTAATTGAGTGGGGAGAAATTTCTACTTCTGGTCTAGAAGGTTATAAGATAGTAGCTTCTAAAAGTAACCCTAACCCTGTGTATTCACAAGATGGTTATGCTTTTTGGATAACTGATCTGTCTGTTCACAGAAAAGAAATTAACCCTAGTACATCATATAATGGTGGTGACCTAGAGGGCAGTTTTAAATCGGACGAGAAGTACTATGTATCTGTAACAGCAGTATACTCAGATGAAAAAATACCAGGTAATGCAATATATATTACAATGCCATAAATGATAAACTGATTCCATTTGGAGTCAGTTTTTTTTATTAAAAATCTATTTTTGTATCAGTTACTGTTCGTTTTGTGTTAAAATATACTTAGATGTAATGGAGGAATTTATGGACACAAAAAAATTAATGGACATTGCACTTGAATTATCTGGCTTAGAAAAAGTACCATATGATTCTGGTGTGCAAGTAGAAGGTGACAACTTAAAGAAAATCCTAATTGGAGTAGATATGGAGACACCGGAGTTATTACTTGCGAAAGAATTAGGCTATGACTGTGTGATTAGTCATCATCCAAAAGCAGAAAGTTCGACGGTAAACTTCTCTAAAGTAATGGATGTACAAATTGATACAATGGTTTCTTTTGGTGTGCCAATCAATAAAGCACAAAAAATGCTTAAGAAGAAACAAGCGAGTGTTGAGCTTAGTGGACATGTTGGGAATTATGATAGACATGCTTCTGCAGCGCGATTACTTAACATGCCTTATATGAACATTCATCTGCCAGCAGATGTTATCACAGAGGCAATTGTTCAAAAACATCTAGATACTGCATTTGAAAATAATGATAATAAGACTTTAGGTGATGTACTCGATGTGTTAAACGATATGGATGCTTATAAAGATGTTTTAGCAGGACCTGTTATTCGTGTGGGCTCAAAAACGGATTATGCAGGGAAGATTGCTGTCTTAATGGCTGGTGGTACAAATGGTGGTGCGGATGTGTTCAAATCTTATTTTGAAGCAGGCGTAGGCACAATTATTTGTATGCATGTTCCTGAAGATGTAAAAAAAGCAGTTATGGAGCAAAATATTGGCAATGTCATCGTTGCTGGCCATATGGCTAGCGATTCTATTGGGTTGAACGTTATTATTGATGCATGGAAAAAAGAAGGACTAGAAGTAACTAAAATGTCTGGCATATTATAATCAATCTCGGCTTTTTGCCGAGATTTTTTGTTACCTTTTGCAACACATTTGACAGAATTTTAGAAAAACTCAGAATATTAAAAAAATATCGCAAAAATAAAAGGGATTTCCTTAGGGAATGAAGAATTTAGTTTAAGTGCGATAAAATAAAATCACAAGGAGGAGAAGCATGAAGAGTTATAAATATGACAACGTAAGAAACATTGCATTATTGGGACATGGTAATTCAGGAAAGACTACACTAACTGAGGCAATTTTATATCAACTAAAGTTAACTAAACGTATGGGTAAAGTTGAAGAAGGAACTACTGTTTCTGATTTTGATAAAGCTGAAATTGGTAGAGGATTTAGTATTGGTACATCAGTTATTCCAGTAGAATGGAATAATTCGAAATACAATATTATTGACACCCCGGGTTATTTTGACTTTGTTGGTGAAACGTTTTCTTCACTAAGAGTTGCAGGTAGTGCAGTAGTCGTTGTTGATGCCTCTTCTGGTATTGAAGTCGGAACAGAAAAAGCTTGGAGATACTGTGAAGATAGAAAAATGCCTCGTTTGATTTTTATTAATAAAATGGATAAAGAAAATATAGATTACGTTAAAGTTATTAGAGAGTTAAAAGATACATTTGGAAAGAAAGTAGCACCATTTGCTGTTCCTTGGGGAACGGGACCTGAATTCAAAGGATTTGTAAATGTAGTAGACTTGGTTGCTAAAGAATTTAAGGGTGATGAGTGTGTTGTTACTGATGTACCAGAAGAATTGATGGCAAGAGTAAATCCGATTAGAGATATGTTAATTGAAGCGGTTGCTGAATCAGATGAAGAATTAATGGAAAAGTACTTTGAAGGAGAGGAATTTACAACAGAAGAAATCCATGAGGGATTAAGAAGAGGCGTTATTTCTAATGAGATAGTTCCTGTAATTGTTGGTTCTGCTACTGAAGGTGTTGGATTACATACACTACTTGATATGGTATTTGATTATATGCCAACACCACATGATATGCAAGAAGGTGTTTATGTAGGTGTTCAACCAGATACAGATGAAGCTATTTCAAGAGAAGTAAATGAAGATGGACCTTTCTCTGCACTTGTTTTCAAAACTGTAGTTGATCCATTTGTTGGAAAGATTTCAATGTTCAAAGTTTATTCGGGTCAGATTAAAAAGGATATGGAAGTTTTAAACTCAACTCGTGATGAAGTTGAAAAAATAGGACAAGTTTTCTTATTAAGAGGGAAAGAACAATTAGAAGTTAATGCTGTTCTAGCAGGTGATATCGGTGCTACTTCTAAACTTCAACATACTGAAACCGGTGATACTTTATGTGATAAAGATAAACCCATTAAATTCAAAGGTATCAATTTACCAAAACCGTGTATCTTTATGGCAGTAGAGCCAAAGTCAAAAGGTGATGAAGAAAAAATCGGACAAGCACTTCATAAGTTAACTGAAGAAGATCCAACTTTTGTTGTTGAAAGAAATAAAGAGACAAAACAACTTTTAATTGGTGGTCAAGGTTCTATGCAGTTAGGTGTTATTACCAATAAACTTAAGAATATATTTGGTGTTGATGTGGATCTTGTGGATCAGAAAATCGCTTATAGAGAAACGATTAAAGGTAAAGCAACGGTTCAAGGTAAATATAAGAAACAATCAGGTGGTTCTGGACAATATGGTGATGTTCATATTCAATTCGAACCATGTGAGGGAGACTTCGTATTTGAAGAAAAAATATTTGGTGGTTCAGTACCTAGAAACTATATTCCTGCTGTTGAAAAAGGATTAAATGATTGTATAGACAAAGGTGTTCTAGCTGGTTTCCCAGTAGTGAATTTGAAAGCAACACTTTTAGATGGTTCATACCATGCAGTTGACTCGTCTGAGATGGCGTTTAAGATGGCAGCAAGTCTTGCATATAAAAAAGGTTTAAAAGAAGCGAAACCGGTATTGTTAGAACCTATTTACGCGGTTAACATCTTCATTCCTGAAAGTTACATGGGAGATATTATGGGAGATATGAACCGAAGAAGAGGTAGAGTACTTGGTATGGAGCAAGCTGTTGTTAAAGGTTTCCAAAAAGTAGTAGCTGAAGCACCATTATCTGAGATGTTCAAGTATGCAACTGAATTGAAATCAATGACTCATGCTAGAGGTTGGTTCGATATGGAGTTTACTCGATATGATGAAGTCCCTTTAAATCTAGTTGCTAAGATTATTGAAAAAAAGAATGAAGAAGAATAAAACCAAAGCCATGGCATGAGTCAATTCAGTGCCATGGCTTTTTATTACCCAATTTGTTATAATGAAGATAGGAAAAACTCGGAAAGGACTTTTTATGGAATTGTATGATAATTTTTCGGATAAATCTAAACTCATATTGGAACAGGCTTTTACTGAAGTTAGATCAATGAATATGAATTATGTGGGTTCAGAACATTTATTACTCAGTTTGTTAAAAGTTAAATCAAATATAATAGATCAAATAAAGCGGTACAATCAGCTGACTTACAAAGATGTAAAAAAAGAATGTTTGAGATATGTCGGTATAGGATTGGTACAAAGGGAAATTCAGGGTTATTCCCGAAGAGCGACTGAAATTCTCAAATTGGCAACTTTTGAATCCAATAGTTTGAAATCATTAAAAGTAGAACCGGAACATATATTTTTGGCACTACTAGACCAAACGGATGCAACGGCAGTTAAAGTGATTGAAAAAATAGGATTCAGTGCCTTTGATTTAAAAACGGATGTGATTAGAGAACTTGATACACTTCAAAAAAATGTAAAAAAGACTAAAAAAGAAAAAATAGATACATCACTTCTTATGAAGTTCGGTGTGGATATGACACAGTTGGCCACCAATAATAAATTTGATCCTCTAGTTGGTAGAACGGTTGAAGTTGAAAGAGTGATTCAGATTCTCGGTAGAAGAAGTAAAAACAATCCCTGTTTGATTGGTGAACCGGGTGTCGGTAAAACTGCTATTGTTGAAGGTGTTGCTCAAATGATGAGTACATCACAAGTTCCTGATTATCTATTAGGCAAAAAATTGATTTCTGTTAATTTAGCAGCACTTTTAGCAGGCTCCAAATTTAGAGGTGAGTTTGAAGACCGTTTAACTCAACTGATACAAGAAGTAAAAGAAAATAAAAACATTATTCTTTTTATTGATGAAATACATACTTTGGTAGGTGCTGGGGCAACTCAAGGTGCTATGGATGCGGCTAATATTTTAAAGCCGTTTTTAAGTAGAGATGATATTCAATTAATTGGTGCAACTACTATTTACGAATATCGAAAACACATTGAAAAAGATACTGCACTAGAAAGAAGACTTCAACCTGTTATGGTGGATGAACCAACCAAAGAAGAGTGTTTTAAAATGCTCATGGGTATTAAAGGGGGTTATGAAACTTATCACAATATAACCATTGAGAAGGAAGCCATTGAAGTTGCCGTTTCTTTATCATCTCATTATATCAATGATCGATATTTACCTGACAAAGCTATAGACTTAATTGATGAAGCTTCTTCTAGGTGCAGGTTGAATAAAGAAGAAGTCTTAAAAGCAGAAAAAATATTTGAATTGGTTGCATTATGGACAGGTATTCCAATGGGACAACTCAGTGTTGAGTCAACAGAACAACTTCTTGAGTTGCAAAATAAACTCAGCCAACGTGTTATTGGTCAACCTCTTGCAGTAAGCACAGTCAGCAAGACAATTATGAGAGCGCGTGTTGGCTTAAATGATTCTGATAAACCGTTAGGATCGTTTGTTTTCTTAGGCACAACTGGTGTTGGTAAAACAGAATTGGCAAAAACACTTGCTTTTGAGTTGTTTGGACAAGAAAAAAATTTGATTCGCTTCGATATGTCTGAGTATATGGAAAAACATGCAGTCTCAAAATTAATTGGTTCTCCTCCTGGTTATGTGGCCTATGAAGAAGGAGGGCAATTAACTGAAAAAGTACGGACAAAACCTTTTTCTGTTATTTTATTTGATGAACTCGAGAAGGCTCACCCTGATGTCTTGAATTTATTATTTCAGTTATTAGACGAAGGATCGCTTACAGACTCAAAAGGTAGACAAGTAAGTTTTAAACAAAGCATTATTATATTTACATCTAATATTGGTGTCGATAGAATATCGAAAAAATCCATTGGATTTGGGACACAAGATTTACAAACCGATGATTATATGAAATTCGAGGAAGCTTTAAAGCAAGAGTTGAAG
>JABXKX010000055.1 GCA_013619035.1 Peptostreptococcaceae bacterium | reverse complement strand
CTTATTATCTATCTAATCATAACTGCGATTTTTACATTTTTATTTGATAAGGTAGAGAAGAAATTATCAGTTTATGAATAGGAGGAAGATATGAGTGAACCGGAATATATATTGCGAACAGAACATTTATTTAAATCTTTTGGGCATCTTGAAGTCCTGAAAGATATTAATTTAAACGTTAAAAGAGGCGAAGTTATTTGTATTATCGGTCCTTCAGGAGCAGGTAAGTCCACCTATCTTCGTTCCCTTAATCAACTTGAAAAAATAAACAGTGGAAAGATTTTTGTTAATGGAGAACTTTTTTTGCACCGTGAGCATAATAGAACGGTACATCGCATAGCCCATGACAAGCAAAAAGAGTTGTTGCTTGAAATGGGGATGGTTTTTCAACGATTTAACTTGTTTCCGCATTTGACGGTACTTGAAAATGTAATGATTGCTCAGGTTGAAGTTCGAAAAAAACCAAAAAATGAAGCTTTAAAGCTGGCGCACGACATAATCGAGCGGGTTGGTCTTTCTGATAAATTGAATGAATACCCCAGTAAATTATCCGGAGGGCAGCAACAACGCGTCGCCATTGCCAGAGCGCTTGCAATGGAACCGGAAATTATGCTTTTTGATGAACCGACCAGTGCATTGGATCCGGAATTGGTGGGTGAGGTTTTGTCCGTCATGAAAACTCTTGCTAAACAAGGTATGACAATGCTTTGTGTAACGCATGAGATGGGTTTTGCCAAAGAGGTTGGCGATCGGGTTGTTTTTATGGCCGATGGCAAAATTCTGGAGGAAGGCACGCCTGAAGAGGTTTTTAATCATCCAAAGCACGAAAAGGCAGTTAGTTTTTTGAAAAGTATTTTGTAGATGAGTAAATTAAAGATGAATTCGACTTTCTCATGATTGAGGAAGTCGAATTTCTGTTTAGGGTTGAGTCAAGTACGGGGAACCGTTTCACAAGTAAGTGCGTTTGTAATTAAAGTTGTAGTTCTCGCTGTACCCCCTTCTTTCGACGCATAATTCCTCCAATCTACGGTCTGGTTATAACAACGACGGGACCGAAGATCTCTTCTGGTGATTCATTACAGTCAGCAGCTATCCATATTCAAATAATGAAACCATAACTTGTGGTAAGGATTACTGTGTAAGGAGTGCAATGAATTTGTTGAGTGGGCCCAGAAATGTTACTATATAGAAAACGTTACTAGTCGGTTAAACGTGTTCCTACCTCAAAAGAGTTAATGCATACAGATATTGCAAAACGATCAACATAAAAAACAAACATAGGAGGTTTATGATGAAAGTTGTTTACAAGCGTATTAGTGGCGATGAAAATGCTCCATTAACCCTAAAGGAAGCTTTAAAAAAACCGTGCAAACATCGGGATATGGAGTTAGCACCACAACCTATGAAAAATTTTAGTAGCACTCCTGGTGGGAAAAATGATACGCCTCTGTCTTTCTGGGCATCATGGGAATTGGCTGATCGTCCTAGGAGGATTGCTTTACTATTAGACGATTGTATGGAGGAATATCGAGCCTATGCTGAGGACATTTTACCTAACGTAGTCAGGTTAGTAGATACATTCCGATCAGCAAAAGCTAGCCATGAGGGTGTTTGTATTGCATGGAGCGTCTGGAGTCGTCGATTTGATGATGGTATTTCTAATGCTCAGGATCGTTGGTACGGACCCAATGGATTACAACCAGAATGTCCGGAAAATGCAGTTTATATTTTTAACGGCACCCCTGGTCTGCAAGTACTTTCTGAAGTAGAACCAGATGATAGGGAAATGGCGGATGGTTGGTTTTACCATTCCGAGCACCTCGATATGTTTTGGACCTTCAATGATGAGGGCGACTCATATTTGGATGAAAAACTTAAAGCGCTTGATATTGATACAATCGTTATTTCAGGTTTGTGGACGGATGAGTGTATTCTTGCTACGGCCTATGCAGGTAGCACGCGTGGGTACGACGTAGTCGTGGTCGGCGACGCTGTTGCAACAGCAACAGCCAATCAGGTAACGGCACTATCAATAGCCAATGGCACTGTCGCAAAGGTCCTTACAACGGATGAGGTAATCAAGTACATGCAAAAGGACTATGAGACAGGGAAAGCAGGCGCAGTAAAAGGCAAGCTTAATCCGGATGGTCGTAAAGAAGACTGATGATCAAATAGAATCTGTGAATTTGAATGATAAATTGAGACATTAAACGATCAAGAGGTCGGCTAATTAAATAATAATTAGCTGACCTCTTGATTGTTAAGAATATGCAATTTCGTGTTCACCATTCGGTATGATCGAGTAACTTTAAGAGTTCCTATATTTAGAAACAAATGTCTGTTATGCTTTTGGAGGTGTTTCTTCAGCGTTTGCTACAACAGCATCAATTTGGATTAAAGAATCTTGAGGTAAAACGGATACGCCAACTGTTCTTCGTGCAGGAGTACTGCTTGGGAAGAAGGGTGTGTAAATTTCATCTACAGCATCAAGATCTTCGATATTTGTAAGGAAGAGATTCACTCTAACCACATCTTCCATAACGTGGTCGACACTTTCTATAATGGCCTTGATATTTTTAAGCACTATCCAGCCTGCTCTTTTACACCACCAGCTACCATTACACCCGTTTTAGCGTTTAAAGGTAATTGAGCTGAAAGATGATTGTAATGAGAAAAAGCTACAGTTTGTGAATATAGACCGATACCTTGTGGTAAATTTTCTGTATTTCTTGCTGATACTAGTCAAGTCCGATAAAGTGTGTACTTTTCTTGGCAGTTAATTCATATAAATTCGGACAGGGTGGAACTTCACATCGGTATATGACAAGGAATAGTTCCTAGGGTTATCTATAAAGGCAGGCTATAGAAATAAGGGATATATGATTTTCTCATGATTGATAAAGTTGAATTTCGTTTTAGGGTTGAGCAATATCTTTTTGAATTCATAGCTGTATCCATATTTATCAAGTAGTAGAGATACGAAACCCCGGTTACATGATGAGTAACCGGGGTTTTGTCTAGTGACTATAGATTAATTTTATTACCATAGAAGGCTGCAGTATATAGCTCTTTCATTTGCTCTACTGAAATCTCACGAGGATTAGTACCAGTACAAGGATCTTGTACTGCATTCGCTGCAATAGAATCAACATTTGCTAGAAAATCAGCTTCTTGAATTCCGAATTCATTTAGTGTAGATGGAATGCCTAGAGTCATGTTCATTTCTTGGATCTTTTTAACCAAGGAGTTGATTAGTGACTCGTCGCTATTTCCTTCAAGGTTAAGGCGATTTGCAATTTCTACATACTTCGTAGGAGCTGTTTTCGCATTAAATTGAATAACATAGGGCAGATAAATTGCATTTGCACAACCATGAGGAATGTTAAAAAGAGCACCAGATTTGTGGGCCATACTGTGAACAATGCCTAAAATTGCATTCGAAAATGCCATGCCAGCAAGGTTTTGAGCGATATGCATATTTCCTCGAGCCGTATAGTCTCCATTGAATGAGTCGAATAAATCACTGGAAACCATTTCAATGGCTTTGATCGCAAGGGCGTCAGTTATTGGATTTGCAAGTGTAGAAACATAAGCTTCAATTGCATGCGTTAATGCATCCATACCAGTATGGGCAACAAGTCTGGGAGGTAAAGATTGAACTAACTCAGTATCAACAATAGCAATATCCGGTGTGATATTGTAATCAGCGATTGGATACTTCATGCCAGTCTTAGTATCTGTGATAACTGAAAATGAAGTAACCTCTGTGGCAGTTCCACTTGTAGTCGTAACAGCTAAGAACTTCGCTTTGTTTCGAAGAGCAGGAAGGCTGAAAGGCTTAGTTGCTTCTTCAAATGTCAGAGTTGGATGCTCGTAAAAAATCCACATGGCTTTTGCGGCGTCAATTGGTGAACCACCACCAATTCCGATAATCCAATCCGGTTTAAAGTCTTGCATTACTTTTACACCTTCTTGTACGGTCTGTACGGAGGGATCGTGTTCTACACCTTCAAAGAGTTTAACTTCAAAATTTGCTTCTTCTAGGCCAGCCATTACTTTATCAAGTGCTCCATTTGATTTAACAGCATTTCCACCGATAACGATCATTGCCTTCGTGCCTTGAATGTTCTTAATTTCATTTACTGCATCTTTACCAAAATATAAATCTCTTGGGATTGTAAATCTCATTTTTTGTTCTCCTATTCTCTATTTTTTCTTACAAATCGAATTGATTTCCTTCGGTGGATAAAGCATATAATGGGTGAAGCAATCCTACAAGAAGGCACTTTTTGGTATGTCACGCACCAAAAGGTATGAATTTAGAAAGTAAGGGGAAAATTCAATTGAAGTATTTTAAGAAGTAGGACTTTCTTCATGAAAATGCAAGGAATCAAGAAGGGAATAATTTGATTTAAATACTCAAGTCATATATATTTGCTATAGTAAGAGGAAGAAAGGGAGGATTGAAATTTGCCCAAAGATAGAAATAATAAAGTAAGTTGTAGCAATTATCGATGTGAAATAGAAATATTTCTCGAAGTAATTGGTGGAAAATGGAAATCTCTACTTATATGGGAACTTCATCAGCACGAAGTTATTCGCTATAATGAGTTCACAAGAATATTGCCGGAGATCACTCAGAAGATGCTGACGCAACAACTTCGATCGTTAGAAGTTGACGGCATCATTTCCAAAAAGATTTATCGGACAACACCACCAAAGGTTGAGTATTTCTTAACAAATGAGGGACATGCATTAATTCCTATTTTCGAAAAAATGGACGGCTGGGGGAAGAACTATATAGATAAACACAGTGAAAATTCCAAATAGAAAATGAAAATTCATTGTACAAGGGGTATGTATGTAAGATCTGTTTTTTGCAGAAGAAGATCACATTGCGAAAGTGAAGTGATCAATAAATAAACAAAAAAGTCCGCTAGAAGCGGACTAAAAGGTATTCTCAGTTTGATAACTAGTTTGCATTTTTTTGGAAAGCCATTAGATGTGATTCTGATCCTGCCTTTAATTGTTCAAAAACAGTTCGTACATCTTCAGGTAAATCTTGCTCTAAGAAACTGTCGTACATGGCGATATTGATGATTTCGGCATCAACGCCTGCTAGGAAAGCCTCATTGATAGACTCAGGAAGAATGATATGTTGGCTTGGATCAATGACTGGCAGTTCGAATCCATACGTTTCATACAAGTCTTCCATATAACCGATATGGGTTGCTTCTGCTTGAATGATATTGGAAAAAGGTCGCGTTATATTCATTTCATTGATGATCAAGTCATACTCCGCGTAAGCCAGATACTCATCTTCGATGGCATATTGCATCATTTCCTCTAAAGTGAACCCTGTATTGAGTAAAGCTCCTTTAGCACCATAATCCTCAGATTGTTGAACTTCTGTTTCTTCAATCACATCCGTTGTATTCTCTTCTTCGACAAGTAAAATTGTGTCTATGGTGGAAGGCTCTTGTGTATTTGAGCAGGAGGCGAAAGTCAGCATCCCTATAATCATTACACTTAACAGTCCTACGAATTTATATTTTTTGATAGTCATCATCAGTCTCCTTCTTATGCATTGACCACTTTTAGGAATCAATACGGTTGATATAAGTTCAACGTTAGGTTCAAATGAGTTACTTTCTATGCGCGACTTAAATGATTAGTTAACTTCTACGTTTAGTGTAGGATAGTTGTGTGTCTGGGGTGTGACAGTTTTGTGGAATTTATATAATTTGGCAGATGAGAGTCTAATACTCGAGCCGATTCGTTCATTTGAATGGATTCATTGTCAAGGTAAATTCGATGTTTTCATGATTGAGGAAGTCCTTTTTTTACTGGATTAATGAATTCTTCCGAACTGTAGGGTTAGCAAGCAAAAGTTACCTTGGATCAAATCATGACGGAATTGGCCGAAAATATATTGTCTTCACGCAAGGTGAAGATCACGAGGAGTGGCGGTGTTGTTTGGGTAGGAAAGAATGGAATTGTCTTTGAAAGTGCAAAAACGATACGCCCAAACCCTCTACGATTCATTTTGGAGGGCTTGGGCGTATCGTTTAAGTTGAAAGGTAAGCATTCTTTATGGAACGTGTACATTCAAAGCAACCATGGAAGACGTGGATTTTCTTCCTATAAATCTGTGCTGATTTCTTCAATAAATTCAACTGCTGGAATAAAATGTGATGTGAGTTTATCGGTACAAGCATTTCCTTTTAATCGAAGGATCCATATGTAGACTTGCAAAAAAGCAAAGTAAATTTTTGCAATTTTTTCGTCCAGAGGATCAATGAAATGAATGGTTGAAACATACAATTCTTTTATTTCATGAAACGTGTAGTCGAAACTAGCGAAAAAGAGGTTCATATCCCAACCGCGCATTGCGACGCTATAATTATCCCAGTCGATTACAAGATACCTTTCAGTGTTTTTTTGGACTAAAATACTGTTCTTATGAAAGTCATTATGACAAAATGAGTAATGGATTTCTGGCTGTACTTTCGTGTATAATTTTTTTCTTACAATACTCTCGTTCAATCTATTCACAAGGCTTTTTAAAATTTGGCCACCTTTCATTTGATCCGCACGGAACTTCATTTCACAAATAGCTTCTTGATTAATCATTTTTTGGTGAAGGAAGTGGGGAATATAGCGTCCCTTCTTCGATTCGATATTTTTGAAAAGTGCCGTTGCCTTCTTATAAGAGATGGATTCAATAATTTTGTTGATTCGAATGACTTCATCGATTTCTATATTTGTTACTTTTTCTTTTTCAATGTATTCAGTTGTGAGCAATACGATCTTTGATTCTGGGATCTTTTGGTAAGCATAAACGTCAGGAGAAAGGGAAAGTAATTCAGGGTATTTTTTGCAAAGCACCAGACAGTAGTAACTGTCTCTTATACACAT
>JABXKX010000295.1 GCA_013619035.1 Peptostreptococcaceae bacterium | reverse complement strand
TTATTTTTCTTAGGAGCAATAGCTATATCAATTGGTATATTTACTTATTCCCAAAATGTGATGTCAACGGTTGGTAATAGCATCTATAAGATTTCTCCAGCAACAGCATTAATAGTGGTATTATCCAGTTCTTTTGTCTTGTTTTTATTTGCTTCTGTATCATTACAAAACTTGCTTATATCATTACACTTACCCCCTTTACCTCTCGTACCGGTCTCTAGTTCTCAAGCTGTGGTAGGTGCTATTATAGGAATTGGAATTGCAAAAGGTGATAAGAATATTAACTACAGCAAGCTTAAAAGAATATCTTTGGGATGGTTATTAACCCCTTTGATGTCTCTTATTCTTTCTTACATCAGTTTATTCATTATGCAAAATGTCTTTTTAGAAAGTGTTTATTAATCAATTTCTACCATAAGAACATGTGATATACATGTTCTTTTCATTGCAAAAAAAACAACTATCATTTGATAGTTGTAACTGGTTTGTTTATTCAAGAAGTCCATCATTTTGGAGTTTTTGAATCAGTTTGATTATATAACTTAATGAATAGAAATCTCGATCTGTAAACGCTTCAACTTTATTTAGACCTTTTATCAATAAGGCTTCATCGAATTGTTCTAATAAAATCATCAAGCTTAAATAGTTTATCTTACCTTCTCTTGTATCTAGAACTCTGGATTTCTTTACAAATTTATTTTGCATCAGATGTTCAACGGTCTCTTTTAGAGTGTCACTGATCTCTAACTCAGGCATTTCATTTAAAATCCTTAATCCTGAATCTTCATGATTTAAGTTTTTAACACCCTCTAAGTTTGTAGATAAAAAAATAGTATTTATAAACTTGGCGCCTTTGAAGTCTACATCTATTAATTTAGCGGATTCAAATATAGCATTCTCAAAAGTTGCATTGTTAAATCTACTTCCTTTTAGGTTTGCACCAATGAATTCTGTTTCTTTAAATGAACACCCAAAAAAATTACATGATTTGAAATGAGCACCACGGAAACTCACATAATCAAAATTTGAATTAGAAAAATCACTGTTATAACAATTACTCTTTGTTAGGTTTTGATACATGAAATTTTTATTTTTCTTCTCAATGTTATTAAAATGAAATCCCACACTACTTCTTTGTGGTCTGCTCTTTTTTTTATCGGTACTTCTAACCATTTAATCCTCCATCTATTCATACATGACAAAAGCGACAAACAGATTTATCTGTCTGTCGCTATCTGGTTTATTCTAAACTTTATTATTAGAACCTTGAGTTTTCATTTTCATTTTGCCACCCTGATGTTTAACTGCTGATCCTGATTTTCCATGACCACTATGTTTCTGTTTTTCATTTTGTTGAGCTTTTTTCTTCTCTAAAAAAGCTTTCATCTTTTCAAGATTTTGTTCTGACATAAGTACCTCCCTTTGAAGCATATAATCTTTTTTCGTATGATTCATCTCTATTATAACATTTTTAACAATATTAATCTTCTATGAAAGAGGTCTTCTTTGTTTAAACACATTTTTAATATAATTATAGATGAAATCTATAACCAACACCCCAGACGGTATCTAAAAATGGTATATTACCTTTATTGCTTTTATCTATCTTATCTCTTAACTTGCCAATATGAACAGTTACAGTTGAACCATCACCAAAATAATCAGTCCCCCAAATTCTATCCAATAGTGTTTCTTTCGTAAAAACTTGCTCGGGATGACTGGCTAAAAAATATAATAAATCATATTCTGTTGAAGTTAAAATGATTTCTTTTTCATTTAAATAAACTCGCCTTGAACTTGGTTGTATCATTAGATTCCTAATTCTAAGTTCTTTAGTGATTACTTCCTCGCCCATTAACCGACTATAAATCGCTAAATGTGCTTTTACCCTTGCAACCAATTCACTTGGACTAAAGGGTTTTGTGACATAATCATCTGCACCCAGTCCTAAACCTCTAATTTTATCAATATCTTCTTTTCTAGAAGATACAATTAGAAGAGGTATTTTATGAGTCTCTCTAATCTTTTTACACAGTTCAAAACCATTAATACCCGGTAACATGATATCCAATATTATAAGGTTATAAGATAGAGTATTCGCCATCTCTAATCCTTTAATACCGGTACCAGCTATATCAACTTCAAAACCTTCAATTTCTAGATAATCTTTTTCCAATTCAGCAATAGTTATTTCATCTTCAACAATCAATATTTTAGTCATTAAGAACCTCTTCTTCAATATCCAATTCAATAATCATCTTTGTGCCTTGACCAAAGTCACTGGTCACATGTATAGAACCATGATGCTGTTCAATAATCTGTTTTGATATAGCTAATCCTAAGCCTGTACCACCGGTTTCAGGATTCCTTGACTCATCCACTCTATAAAATCTATCAAATATAAAATCTAATTCTTCTTTATTTATACCTTGACCATTATCTGCAATCACCAACTGCAGTTTATCATTTATTTGACTGACAGTTATTTGAATC
The DNA here is from genome assembly GCA_013619035.1 of Peptostreptococcaceae bacterium. Next base: position 4,426 of record JABXKX010000295.1, on the reverse strand, counting down.
TCTTGTTCCTCTTTGTCCATGTACTTCATTGAATTTTGAATAATATTCACAAGCACCCTTTTCATTTGTTGAGGGTCAATGAGTACAAACACATCGTTTATGGTCATATTTAAATACATTTTTTTATGATCATCTTCCCATTCGAAACGCATTTCTTCTACCATTTCTTCAATGAAAGGTTGTACAGGTACTTTCTTCATCACAAATGGCAATTTATTTAAATCCAACTTAGAAAACAAAAATAAATCATCTATCAGTTGGTCCATATCTTCTGTTTTATGGTATATAACATCAATATACTTTTCTAGTTTTTCTGGTGTATTAGCAACACCATCTTTTATCCCCTCAATATGTCCTTTAATAGACGTAATAGGGGTTTTCAAATCATGACTGATACTCGAAATCAGCTCTTTTCTATTTTCTTCAAATTTGATTTGTTTGTTTATAGATTGTTTTAACTCTTCACGCATCACATCAAAATATTTGACCACACGTCCAACTTCATTTTTTTTCTTTGTTTCTAACTTAAAATCGAGATTACCTTCTTTGATGTGGTTAACCCCTTTTTCCAATTCTTGTAATGGTTTGATAATGTCATTTGTAATAATGACCAAAAGCGGTAAAATGATCAATAATAACACAAACATAATCACTCTGAGAAAATACTTACCCGATGTATCACTCGCTGATGATATTTCAGTGACATCAAATACAAAGAAATACGTTACGGGTTCTTTTTCAAACATAAATGTATAATCGATGTAAAAGTACTTCTCATCATTATACGCAATCATCTGATCATGGTCTTTGCTCGGACCATCTTTAGTAACAAAAATATCTTCGGTAGGCACTAAACTAGAATAAAACTTATTGTCTGCTGGTAACTCACTATGATTGATTACTGTATCATCATATTTAACAATTACGCCACCATTATAAAAGTTTGATTCTGTATTGATCTCACGAATATAGTCAGAATCAATCAACTTTTCTGGGCTGTAATCATCGGCTTGTTTTAGATCCGTAACCAAATCGATTACTTCAGTAACAACAACCTCTATATTGGTTTCTTCTAGAACAGATTCAGCTACTGTTCCTATAGCACCTGAAACAATTGCAATACCAGAAATCAAAATTACCAAAGCACTAATAAGAACTAATATTGCAAATGTTAAAATAAGTTTTACTCTGATTGACATGATTGTACTTCTTTCTTTTCGAATAATTGGCTACCTACTATATATAATATCATATAGTATGCCAAAACCGATAACAATAAAGTCAAAGAAGTGCCACTGAATAGACTGCCATAATTTGAAATAACAGTCGTTAATGATATTGCTTTAAATGGTGCAACATAAAGACTTACAAAGTTCATACCAATATATAAAATATATCCTATAAATATTGTTAGTCCACCTGAGTTAAACACCATAGCAAGGAGTGCACCTGATAAGTTAATCAAACCCAGTACAACAAAAGCACCTAGATAGTCTCCAAACAATGACATCAAAATGCCAAGTGAAAAACCACCATCTAATAATAAACCGAGAATTAAACTAAAAGTAAATTGCATTAATAATAAAACACCTAAAAGTCCTTGAACTGAGACTATTTTTCCGAAGAAAATTTTACTCTTTTCTATTGGTAATAACATCAAATTTTTAATGGTATGATGACTAAACTCACCAATAATTTTAGTGCTAGATAAATAAAGTGCTATAAATGGTAAAATGAAACCCATCATAGTAGATAACGTTGCTTTTAAAAATTGACTTTCTGTATAAATACTTAATCCAAAACTCTTTTCACCAAAGATATACAAACCACTCATAACCAATAAAATCACACCATAGAGACCGATGAGTACCTTTGTATTTTTTTTCTTAAGAAGTTTTGTCCATTCCATTTTAATTATAGTCATTTAAGCCACCTTCTTTTTATAAACTGCTAACTTTTCAAGATAAAACTCTTCAACAGTTAATCCCGAATTATTAATTTCACTCATACTACCATTAAACAACGTCCGTCCTTCGTATATGATAATTACTTTGTTCGCAAAACTTTCTAAATCACCTACCATATGACTTGAAATAATCATACCAGTATGGTGTTTTTTCTGTATCTCTTTTAAAATCTTTTTCATCTCTACTTTAGCTTCAATATCCATCCCATTAAAGGGTTCATCTAATATCAAAAGTTTTGGACCATGTATAATCGCACGTGCTAAGTCCAGTTTCTGCTTCATTCCAGATGAATAAGTTGAAATTTTATTGTCTTTAGCTTTTTCTAGCCCCACCAAATTGAACATATGGTTGACCTGCTCCTTAGTGATATCATAATAGCTAGATAAAAGATTTAAATGTTCATATCCTGTTAAATAGTCATAAAAACTTGGTTTTGAGATCATAGCACCAATCTCTTGAAAAACAGCTTTGTCTTGAATACTTGTGTTATTAACAGCAATGGTTTCATAAGTTGATTGAGTCAGACCCAAAATACTGTTAAAGGCAGTTGTTTTACCAGCCCCATTGGGTCCTAATAGTAATGTGATATCATTTTCTTCTATATCAAAACTCAAATCAAATATGCCTGATGTGTCACTATAAGATTTGGTCAAATGTTTAACGCTTAATATTGTCATAGTTATCACTTGATAAGCACTCTTATCTTTCTCCTTTTAAAAAGTGGTAACTCTCAAGCAGTGCTTGAGAGTTAGTTATTACCTATGGTTTCTCTACATTTCTTCTTCAGGTAATTCAATAATATTTTTATTTTCTAAAGAAGGCATTTCAATTTCTACAGATTCTTCAGTCATTTCAATACTGCCTTTAACAGTCATTTCATGTGCTTGACCCTCTGCGTCTAAACCAGATGCTGTTACTTCAAATTTCATACCAGTCAATTCTTTGTTCTCATCTAAATCAAGAATGATATTTAGATACTCTACTTCAACATTGTCTACAAGTTCTGGCAATTCAATAGAAGCATTTTCAAACTCTTTAAATAATGGATACACTTCTAAATCTATATCTGTTTTATAGTCTTCTCTATCCATATCATCATGGTCAAGAGAAGTTAATAAATTAATGATTGCAGGCATTTCGTCTTTTGTCAGTTCAAACGCAACATCTTGAGTACCATCGTCATCATTTACCATTTTGAATTCCTTTTTTAAATCTCCAACTAGAAAATCTAAAATAGCTTCAGAGTTTTTATCAAACTCATCATTCAACTCATATGTTTCATATGCTTCATAATTATCTTCTGTATGAGCGCTTACATAAACATCATTTGAATCTGTATCAAATACATACATTTGTTGATCTAAACCATAAATCTCTAACGATTTATCAAGTGTGCCTGCTTGAATGTTAATTGTACCATTCATTGTTTCTAACTCTTGATTCCCTGAAAACTGACCCGATACTTTTGCAATTGTTTCATTATTATCAATCACCTCTAGAGTCATAATGCCACTACCACTAGTCATATCTTTATCATTGTTTCTCATCACATCTTTAAATGTTTCATACCCTATGTATGCTTCAGTCCCAGCAAATGCCACAAATGTTAACATGGAAACTGCCACTACTATCGCAACGATCATTACATTTCTTTTTTTCATATCATTTCTCCTTTGTGTTGTTTGGTTATCTACAACTACATCTTATCGAGAGAATATAAAACTCAAGTATTTAAATTCTAAAAACTTTCTAAAATATTCAAAAATAAGTATAAAAAAAACTCCCATACTGAGTATGGAAGTCATGCTTTATTTATAATCAATTCCTTTATTGTTTTTTCATTAGTTGGTGTTACCATATGTTTTTTTAGCGTTTCCAAGCTTCTGATAACCTGACTAACTGATCTTGGAGAACAGTATATCTTTTCAAATGATCTATCAATATTAACAAATATTTCTTCAAATGAAGCATTAAGTATCTTTTCAATTTCCTGATATAATTTATTCTTTATCTCAGTTATATTGCTATCAGCAGTATTTTGAATCTCTGCTTGAATGAGTGTAATCTTCTTCTTTTTAGCAAAAGGCAACATAAAACCTGGTTTATCAAATACTTCTGAAAGTTTCGAATTGAGTTCTATCAGATTGAATAAACCTAAATGAGATCTTTCTATATCCGGGTTAAACTCAAATTCTTTTATCGATTGTTCCACTGAGGTTTCATAGGTGGTCTCATTAAAATCAATATGCTCTTCGTTTAAGTGCTCATATTTAGAAAACATTATTTCAAAACTATGTTTTGCATAAAACTTACTCATTGATTTCATTGTTTTATCTTTTAAACGATCTAATTCCTCAGATAACTCCTCAATACCAAGGACATCCTTTTCGATATAGGATTGAATATCACTAAAACTACCTTTGAAATCCAATAAGGTTTTACCACCTGTCTCTTATACA